>CAITGX010000373.1 GCA_903892045.1 uncultured Planctomycetota bacterium
GACCGTGTAGGTCGCCGCGCTCGTCGACATCACGGTGAAGCCCTGCGAGAGGCTGATGGGCGCGGACTGGGCCCCGGCGGGGACCACGGCCGTGACGCGGGTCGCCGACACGAAGGTCGGCGTGACGGTCGCGACGCCGCCCCCGATCGAGAAGCGCACGCGCCAGGGGATCGAGCCGCTCCACAGGGCGCCGTTGACGTCGCGGTGGAAGTTGGTGCCATCGATGGTGACCGTCGAGCCGACCGTGCCGCTCGCCGGGCTGAAGCCGGTGATGGCCGGCCGTTGGGCGAGGGCCGAGCCGGAGAGGCCGCACCAGGCGACGACGGCGAGGAGGACGAAGGCGAGCTGCTGGAGGAGGTTCTTCATGGGAGTCTCGTGAGGCTGGGAGTCGTGCGGAGGTGGGCCACGCGGCCCGTACTCCTCTCCCAACAGGCCGCCCGGCGAGATCCAACCGGCGCGCTCGAGAAAACTTGCGCCGAGGCGAGCAAGCCCCGGCTCGGGGGCCATGTGGTGCTCTCGCCCGCATCCCCGGAACAAGCCAGCGAGCGCCGACGCCCGAGGTTCGGACGCCGGCGCTCGCCGTGCGGGAGGCTGGTGGGAGCTAGTTGAGGCGCGTGAAGACCTTGGAGCCGATCTGCATCCCGTTGCCGTCCGTGGTGAAGGCGAACTGCAGGTCGGCCGGGGCGAAGCCCTGCTCGATGACGCGGATCGCGCCCGCCGCGATCGGCGTCCAGGTGAAGTTCGAGCGCGAGATCTGGCCCGGGGCGCCGTTGACGATCGAGAACTCCTCGATCGAGCCCGTCAGGTCCGGAGCGAAGGTCAGGCGGTCGACGTTGATCACCGTGAAGCTGACCGGCGGCGTGTTCGACTGCAGGATCTCCTGATTCTCCCAGCGACCGATCAGGCGCGCGTCGATGGCGACGTTGCCGCCGCCCGTGTTGCCGCCGCCGTTGTTCCCGCCACCGGTGTTGCCACCGCCCGTGTTGCCACCGCTGCCGGTGCCCGGGGCCGGGGGAGCGTCGTTGGTGCCGCCTCCACCGCCGCCGCAGGAGGCGAGCGCCACGAGCAGGCTGGCGAGGACCAGCTGCGTGGCCGCGGGGCGGGCGGTGGGGGCCGAGGTCGAGGTGCGGGCGGTCGTGGCGAGGTTGGCGAGGGCGAGGAGTGCGTTCTTCATGGGAGTGCTCGGGGCGCGGGGGAGAGGTGCTTGGTTGGGAGCGGCCACATGGGCCGCACACTCCTCCGGACAGGCCCGAGCCCGCCCTCCAACTGACTTTTCAAGAAAACCGGCGCCGGCCGTCCACCGACCCTGCCGGTCGGACCGGCGACGCTCCCTAGGGCGCTGCAACCGCCGCTCGCTCTCCGCCGTGGCGGGCGCTCCTTCCTCGAGTGAAGAACGAGCGCTGCGACGCCACCGGGGCGGGGGAGCCGCGAGCCGCGGACCCCGCGCTCGAGCGCCGGGGTCCGCGCGCGGGCCTCAGGCCTTCTTGGCGGCCTTCTTCTTGGCAGCGGGCTTCCCAGCAGGCTTGGCAGCCGACTTGCTCGCAGCCCGCTTGGCCACGGGCTTCTTCGCGGGCGCCGCAGGAGCGCTCGAGCCGCTGAGCGCGGCGAGGACCGCGTCGACGTGGCCAGCGACCTTCACCGGCGACCAGACGGCGGCGAGCTTGCCCTGCTCGTCGATCAGGAAGGTCGAGCGGATCGTTCCCTGCGCCTTGCGGCCGTACATGAGCTTCTCGCCGAAGGCGCCGTAGGCGCTGGCGACCTTGCTGCCCTCGTCGACCAGAAGATCGAAGGGCAGCTGGTACTTGGCGCGGAAGCCGTCGTGCGACTTGAGCGAGTCGGAGGAGACGCCGAGCACGACCGCGCCCGCCTTCTGCAGGGCGGAGTGCTGGTCGCGGAAGTCGCAGGCCTCGGTCGTGCAGCCGGGCGTGTTGTCGCGCGGGTAGAAGTAGAGCACGACCTTGCGGCCCTTGAGGGACGCGAGCGAGACCGTGGCGCCGGAGGTCGAGGGGAGCGTGAACGCGGGAGCCTTGGTGCCAGTCTGGAGCATGGGGAGAGCCGTCCGGGTGTGTCGGGCGGAATGGGGGGATAGGGGGCGGTCGTCGCTCGCGCGGGTGCGCATGCGAAGGCACACTTCTAGGCGCCCCGCCGCCCCGACTCCACGCAGCGAGCTCCCAAAATGGTCCGCACCGAATCCACGATGCTCCCGCTCGGCACGAGCGCGGCCGACTTCGACCTCTCCGACACGCAGGGGCTCCGCGTGCGGCTGGCGGACTTCGCGGGCTCTCGGGCGCTGGTGGTGATGTTCCTCTCGAACCACTGCCCCTACGTGAAGCACGTCCTCGACGGGCTCGTGGCGCTCGTGCGCGAGTACCAAGTCCGCGGCGTGGCCTTCGTCGCGATCGCTTCGAACGACGTCGGGACGCATCCGCAGGACGGGCCGGCCGAGATGGCCGCGCTCGTGCGCGAGAAGCAGCTGCCGTATCCGTACCTGTTCGATGCCGAACAGGCGGCCGCGCGCGCCTACCGCGCCGCCTGCACGCCGGACTTCTTCGTCTTCGATGCGGCGCGCAAGCTCGCCTACCGCGGGCAGATGGACTCGGCGCGTCCGGGCAACGACAAGGCCGTCGACGGGAGCGACCTGCGCGCGGCGCTCGATGCCCTGCTCGCGGGGCGAACGCCGGCGGCGACTCAGCGCCCGAGCATGGGCTGCAACATCAAGTGGACTCCGGGTCGCGAGCCCGAGTGGTTCCCGAAGGCCTAGCCCTGGAGGCGCTGCCAGCACTCGGCGATGCCCTCGCGCAGCTCGCGCTGCGGAGCGAAGCCGAGCGCGTGCAGCTTGCGCGTGTCGGGCACGCGGCGGCGCACGGAGCCGGGCGGCGCGGGGCGGGCGTCGACCTTGGGGTGGAAGCCCGTGACGTCGAACACGACCTTGGCGAGCTCGGCGATCTCCGTCTCGCGATCCGAGCCGATGTTGTAGAGACCGCCGTGGCCCTCGAGCGCTGCCTTCAGCACGGCGCGCAGGGCGCGGCCGGCGTCGTCGACGTGCAGGAACGAGCGCGTCTGGTCGGCGCCGAACACCGGGAACGGATCGACCTTCGCGCGGGCGCGCGCGAGGAACTCCGGGATCACGTGGGTGGGCCCCATGCGCGGCCCGTAGACGTTGTGGAAGCGCACGACGATCGGCGTGAAGCCACCGAGCTTCGCGGCACCGAAGACGGCGCTCTCGCCGGCGATCTTGCTCGCGGCGTAGGACCAGCGCGGCAGCGCGATGTCGTCGATCGCGAGCAGCACGTCCTCCGGCGTGGGGATCGGCGCGAGGCCGCGGTCGACGCTGGCGGCGTAGTTCTCGCTCGACGACGCGAAGAAGAAGGTGCGGCAGCCCGACTCGAGCGCTGCGTCGAGCGCGTTGAGCGTGGTGCGCATGTTGACCGCCATCGTCTCGTAGGGATGGTCGGTGACGTACTGCACGCCGACGATGGCGGCGAAGTGGAAGAAGGCGTCGAAGCTGCCCTTCAGGAGCGCGCGGTCCTGCGCGAAGTCGCCGCGGCGCAACTCCAGCCGGCCCGGGTGGCGCGTGGCGAGCGCCTCGAGATCGCCGAGGCCGCCCTTCTTGCCGACGTCGACGGTGGTGACGGTGTCGCCCTGCTCGAGCAATTGCCGCACGAGCTCGAAGCCGATCACTCCAGCGCCGCCGGTGACGAGGTGTCGCATCGCGATCTTTCCTTGGGTGCGCGCGCTAGTGCGCGGCCTTGCGCTCGTAGTCGCCGCGCCCGTAGACCTTGAGCGCGATGTCGCGGCGCACGAAGTCCGCCGCGCAGGCGTCGACGATCATGTTCCACGGGTCGATCACGATCGCGCCCGGGCGCAGCTCGGCCTTGAGCAGGTCGGCGAGGAACGGGCGGTAGAGCGGGTCGGGCAGGCAGATGATCACGGCGTCGGCGCCGGCCACGACACTCTTGGCGTCCTGCGAGACCGCGAGCTCCGGGCACTCGTCCCAGTACGTGACCAGCGGGTCGTAGGCGCGCACGGTGGCGCCCTTGGCGGCGAGCGCGCGGCCGACGAGCTCGCTCGGCGTGCTGCGCGTGTCGTTCACGCCCGGGCGGTAGGTGACGCCGACGAGGGCGACCTTGCGACCGGCGAGCGAGCCGCGGAAATGCTCCTCGACCCAGCGCACGGCGCGCATCGGCATGGCCTCGTTGGTCAGGATCGCGCTGCGCGAGAAGGGCATCGCGACGTCGAGGCCGAGCAGCTTCTCCGCGCCGTACTTGGCGAGCAGTGCGTCCTTGGTGAGGCAGTAGCCGCCGACGCCGAGGCCCGGCAGCATCATGTTGTCGTGCGTGCCCTTGCGCATCCGCACGGACTTCACGATGTCGAACAGGTCGACGCCCGCGCCCTCGGCCAGCTTGGCCCACTCCTCGATGAAGGCGATGTTGGTCGCGCGGTAGCTGTTCTCGAGCAGCTTGGCCATCTCGGCCGCGCGCGTCGACTTGTGGCGCCAGAGCGGGAACTTCTCCACGTTCACGTACTGCGAGAGGAAGTCGCGCGCGGCGTCGGCGCTGGCGGCGTCGATGCCGGCATAGGCGCGCCAGAAGTTGTTGACGCTGTCGAGGTAGTCGGGCCCCGGCATCACGCGCTCGTAGCAGTAGGCGAGCTTCGGCGGGTTCTTCGCCACGTCGACGCCCTGCTTGCGCTGGCCTTCGCACAGCGCCGGATAGAGCACGCGGTCGCACAGGCCGATCGGGAGCGTGCTCTCGACGGTCACGAGCGTGCCCGGGCGCATGTGCGCGCCGACCATGCGCATGGCGGCTGCGTAGCCCTCGGTCGGGACCACGAGCGCGTCGACCTGACCCGCCTCGCGCTGCACGTCGAGGTTGATGCACGAGACCACGATGTCGGCGAGTCCGATCGAGCGCGGGTCGTTGGAGCCGACGAGGTTGCGCGCGACCGTGCAGGCCTCGTGGATCACGCGTTCGAGGCTCGGGTCGTTGGCGTAAGTGGGGGAGCTGCCTTGATCGAGACGGCCGACCTTGGCGCGGCCGGGCTCGTCGTCGCGGTCGAGGCCGATCACGAAGTACAGGCGCTTGCCGGCGCGCTCGGCGCGGGCGAGGTTGCCGGCCACGGCGGTGCCGACGAAGCCGAGCCCGAGCACGAGCACCACTTCCTGCCCAGCGGCCTTGGCGGCGCGGGCGCGGGACTCGATTCCAGCGAAGTCCATCTCTAGAAATCCATCCCGAGCCGCAGCTTCAGCCCGTTCTTGACCTTGTACCAGCCGACCTTGAGGCCATCCCAGACCGTGACGCCGGGGACGGCGAACGGCACGTGGATCGGGACCTCCTTGTACTTGAACCCGGCGTGCAGGGCGCGCAGCAGGAGCTCGCTCTCGATCTCGTAGCCCTTGGAGCTCAGCTTGAGCGTGTAGAGGCGCTCGGCCTTGAAGGCGCGGAAGCCCGACTCGGTGTCCGTGAGCCAGCGCCAGGTGACCGCGAACGAGATGCACTTCAGGCCCCAGTTGCCGAACTTGTTGATGGTCGACGTCCGCAGGGTGCCGAGCATGCGGCTACCGACGACCATGTCGACCGGACCTTCCTCGAAGGGCTTGAGCAGCACCGGGATCTCCTCCGGCAGGTGCTGGCCGTCGGAGTCCATCACGATCACGATGTCGGGCTGGAACTGGCGCGAGGCCTCGACACCCTTGATCAGGGCGTAGCCCTTGCCGCGCACCATCTCGGGCTCCGGGACGGTCGCTCCGGCCGCCCGGGCGGCGGCGGCGGTACCGTCCTTGGAGGCGTCGGCGGTGACGACGACGTGGTCGACGAAGGGCAGGGTGCGGCGGACGATCTCGGCGATCCCCTTTTCGAGGTTGTACGCCGGGAGCACCGCGACGACTTTTTGGGTGCGGGCCATGGGGTCGGGCTTCTTCGAGAAGCGCCGGTCGGATTCTAGAGGCGCGGGGGTCCCGGAGGCCAAGGAGCAGATGGCCGGGAAGGACTTTCGTCCCGAAGTTGGCGCGATCTACGCCGTTGCGCTGTGGAGCGGAACGGGTGGGGCTCGCTACACTCCCCGTTCTAGGCCTGCACGAGAACACTCACCGACCACGCCGCGCTCCCATGTCCCCCGAGCCCATGGCCACTGCCCCGACCTCGATCCCGCTCACCTACAACGGCAAGACCGTGCCGCTGCCCCTGATTGAGGGCACGGAAGGCGAAGTCGCGATCGACATCCGCAACCTGCGCGCCCAGACGGGCCTGATCACGTTTGATCCGGGCTACGCGAACACGGGTGCGTGCAAGAGCGCGATCACGTTCATCGACGGTGAGCAGGGCATCCTGCGCTACCGCGGCTACCCGATCGAGGACCTCGCCGAGCGCTCGAGCTTCCTCGAGGTGGCGTGGCTCCTGCTGCACGGCGAGCTGCCGACCAAGACCGAGCTCGACTCGTTCTCGAACGAGATCGTGCACCACACGCTGCTGCACGAGAACTTCACGCGCTTCTTCAACGCGTTCCCCAAGGACGCGCACCCGATGCCGGTGTGCGCCGCGGCCGTCGCGGCGATGGCGACCTTCTACCAGGAGCCCGAGAGCGACGACACGATCCACAAGACCGTGATTCGCCTGCTGGCGAAGATGCCGACGATCGCGGCCTACTCGTACAAGCACTACATCGGGCAGCCGTTCATCTATCCGAAGAACGACCTCGACTACTGCTCGAACTTCCTGCGCATGATGTTCGCGACCCCGTGCGAGGACTATCAGGTCGATCCGCTGTACGCGAAGGCGCTCGACCTGCTCCTGATCCTGCACGCCGACCACGAGCAGAACTGCTCCACCTCGACGGTGCGCATGGTCGGCTCGAGCCAGGCCAACCTGTTCGCCTCGGTCAGCTCGGGCATCAGCGCGCTGTGGGGCCCGCTCCACGGCGGCGCGAACCAGAAGGTGATCGAGATGCTCGAGTGGATCGCGCAGAACGACGGCAACGCCGAGCGTTTCGTGGCGCGCGCCAAGGACAAGAACGACACCACGCGCCTGATGGGCTTCGGCCACCGCGTGTACAAGAGCTACGACCCGCGCGCGACGATCCTCAAGAAGTACTGCGGCCAGATCCTGGCCAAGGTGCCGGCCGGCAGCCCGTCGGCGCAGCTCTTCGACATCGCGCGCCGCCTCGAGGAGATCGCGCTCTCCGACGAGTACTTCGTCAAGCGCAAGCTCTACCCCAACGTCGACTTCTACTCGGGCGTCATCTACAAGGCGATGGGCATCCCGACCAACATGTTCACGGTGATGTTCGCGCTCGGCCGCATGCCGGGCTGGGTCGCCCAGTGGCTCGAGTCGCGCCGCGACCCCGAGTTCAAGATCGGCCGTCCGCGCCAGATCTACACCGGCGCCACCAAGCGCTAGCGCGAGCTCGCGCCGCACGC
>CAITGX010000374.1 GCA_903892045.1 uncultured Planctomycetota bacterium
CCACGGAAGCAGCAAGCGCCGCGTACAACGCCCGAGTGCCAGCGCGGCGACGAGCAGCCACGCGAGGCTCTCGAGGCGCGCCACGATCGCCGGGGCTCGTCCGGCCGTGGCCGCGAGGTCGAGACTCGCGAGCAGGTGGCCACCGGCGAGCGCCGGATCGATCAGGCTGCGCGAGGAGCGCGCGCGCTCGACGAGCCCGACCTCGGCGCCGTGGAGCCCAGCCTGCAGCAGCGGCAGCGCCGCCCAGCTCGCGAGCAGGACGAACAGGGCTGCGATCAGGATGCGCCGCGGCTGTTGAGGCATGGCAGGGCGGCGGATTGTAGGGCCACGCGGAGCCGGAACCATGCCCCGGTCGCCCGCGTGCGCTCGACGCAGGCCCGCCCGGGGTGCAGAATCCGGCCGTGGAAGCTCCTCGCGCCCGCGTCCCCGCGCTCCCCTCCGCGGCGCTGCTCGCCCTGCCGTTCCTGCTCGCGCTGGCGTGGGCCATGGACTTCCTCGTCGACGACGCGTTCATCTCGTTCCGCTACGGGCGCCACCTCGCGGACGGGCACGGGCTGGTGTGGAACATCGGTGAGACTCCGCCCGTTGAGGGCTTCTCGAACTTCCTGTGGACCGTGCTGTGCGCGGGCCTCGAGCTCGCAGGCCTGGATCCGCAGCTGTGGACGCGGCTCGTCGGCGTCGCGTGCGCCGTGGCGCTCGTCGTGCTCGTGGCGCGCGTCGCCACCGCGCGGCTCTCGAGCGACACGAGCGCAAGGCTTGCGACGCTGTGCGCGGCCACGCTCGCCCCGATCGCCGTGTGGTCCACGAGCGGCCTCGAGACCATGGCCTGCGCCTTGTGCGTGTTCGGAGTCTTCGAGCGGCTCGTCGTCGAGCGCGGCGTCCCGCGGACACTCGGGGCGAGCGTGTGGGCCGCGCTGGCGGTGCTCGTGCGCGCGGATGGCTTCGTGTGGGTGGCGATGAGCGGTGTCGCTGCGCTGGCCGCAGCCGACGCGGGCGAGCGGCGCGCGCTGTGGCGCGCGGTGCTCGTCACGGCCATGGCGACGCTCGCGACGGCGCTCGCCTACCTCGCCTTCCGCTACGCGTACTTCGAGGCGCTGCAGCCCAACACGGCGCGCATCAAGGTCGCCTTCGGGACCAAGTACCTGCTGCGGGGAGCCCAGTACGTCGCCAGCCTGCTCCTGTGCGTCGCGAGCGTGCCCGTCGTGCTCGGCGGCTCCCTCGCGTGCCTGCGCTCGGAGCGCTCGGGACTCGCACGCGGCGCGCTCGTCTTCTGCGCGAGCGCCTTCGCCTACCTCGTCGTGCTCGGCGGCGACTGGATGATGATGTACCGCATGCTCGTGCCGGCGATGCCGTTCGTCGCACTCGCGCTCGGTGCGTGGCTCGCGACCTTCGCGAGCGCCGCCGTGCAGCTCGGCTTCGGAGTCCCGCTGGTGATCGCGGGCGCGCTGCCCTGCTTCGACCTGCACCTCGTGCCGCAGAAACTGCGCGAGCTCGCGCACTTCCGCTGGAACCAGGAGTTCCGCAGCGAGCACGCCGTGTGGGACAAGGGCGTGGTCGACATCCGCGACTGGATCGAGGTCGGGCGCGCGCTGGCCGCTGCGACCCGGCCCGGCGAGTCGATCGTGCTCGGGAACATCGGTGCGTTCGGGTACTTCGCCAGCGAGCTCGTCGTGCTCGACACCCACGGGCTCACGAACCGCGAGCCGCTCGAGCCGCTCGACCCCGCCGCGCGCGAGATGCCGGGCCACGACCGCAAGATCGGCTTCGACGCCTTCGCGAAGTACCAGCCGACCTACTTCAATGCGCGCATCGTCGATGCGGCCGCGCCCTGGGGCATCCTGCCCAAGGCCTGGCAGCGGCTCGACGAGAGCGGCGCGATCGCCGGCCCCAACGATGCGGCGCTCGCGAAGTACGAGTTCGTGCTCGCGCCGCTCGAGCCCGAGCAGGGCTTCCGCCCGGGCACCGCGCTGCTGCTCATCCGCTACCGCCGTTGAGCGATCGGGCGCGGGGCACTACAACTGCACGCCCCATGAGCACGACCCTCGAAGCCTTCCGTCCGCTCCTCGACGCCGCCCGCGGCGTCTCCCCCGCCGATCCCGCCGCGGCTGCGGCCGAGCTGCGCCGGCGCTTCGACCCGAGCGGGCCCGCGGCGCGCGCGCTGCAGGCCACGCTGGTCGGGATGCTCGAGCGCGGCGAGATCGCCAACCGCGGCGAGCTTCCGGTGCGCTACGGCCGCGTGACCAAAGCGCTCCCGGAGACGCACGACTTCTCGATCGATGTGGTGCACATGAACGGCGCTGGCCCGCTGCACCGCCACCCCAATGGCGAGCTCAACTTCTGCATGACCCTCGACGGCAGCCCCACCTTCATGGGCCAGCCCGCGGGCTGGGTGGTCGAGGCCCCCGGCTCCCAGCACGTGCCGACGGTGGCCGGCGGGACCATGCTGATCGTGTACCTGCTGCCCCAGGGCCGCATCGAGTTCCTGTAGCGCTGCGCCTGCGCTAGACTGTTCGCCCACTTCAACGCCAGAGGACTTCTCCCGTGCAAGCCAGCGCTCTCGATATCCGCAAGGGTTACCTGCTCGAATACCAAGGCCGCATGTGCACCGTCACCGACTGGAGCATCATGCGCAACGACCGCCGTCAGTACGTCTTCGTGACGCTGAAGGACCTGCTCACGGGTCGCGTCACGGAGCTGAAGGAGCACGGCGACACCAAGTTCGAGGTCCTCGAGAAGGACAACATCGAGCTCTCGCACTCCTACCAGGAAGGCCCGGAAGAGGTCTTCTACGACGCCGAAGGCAACGAGTTCCGCTGCTCGATCGAGGCCGCCAAGGACGCGCTCGTGTGGGGCTCGGACAAGTACATCGGCTTCCTCGTCAACGGCAAGGTCGTGACCGTCAGCCCGCCGTCCTCGGTGGTCTGCAAGGTCGCCGAGTGCGCGCCGCCGATGAAGGGCGCCAACAACTCGTGGAAGGACGCCGTGCTCGAGAACGGCATCAAGATCAAGGTCTCGAACCTCGTCAACGTCGGCGAGAAGGTCCGCGTCGACCCCGTGACCCTCGAGTTCCGCGAGCGCGTCACGAGCTAGCTCGAAGCCGCACCGTCGCGCTGCGAAGACGAGGCCGTCGCGAGCACCGCGGCGGCCTCGCTCCGTTGCGGGGCACGGGCCTCAGCGCACGATGCGGAAGATGCGGATGTCGCGGCCCGAGAAGTCAACGCCGCGCCCGAGGAACTCCGCCACGAGCTCGTGGCGCTGGGCGAAGCGCTCGTACACCTCGCGAGCACCGGCCCACGCCGGGTCGCGCTCGATCAATCGCTCGCTCATCAGCGTGACGATCACGTAGTCGGCCTGCGCCTCGAGCTCCGCCGTGCGGTCGACGGGCGCGGCGATCGAGCGTGCCGGGATGAGCTCGTAACCTTCGAGCTTCGGCGAGCGCTCCTCGCAGGCGATGCGTGCGCCCTGCGGCACGTTGGCCTCGATCCATTCGGCCGCGGCCGAGCGCGAGTCCGTCTTGGTCTTGCCGGAGAGCTTCGCCTCGGTCGCCGCGAACGCGCGGAAGCCGAGCGCGAGCATCAGCACCGCCGCAGCGCTCGTCGCCAGCGCCTTGCGCGTCCGCTCGCGATCGAGCGCCTCGATCGCGCGCTGCACGAACGCTCCGCTCAGCATCGCGAGCGGTGGGATCGCGGGCAGCAGGTGCCGCAGGAAGTACACCTTGTAGAAACCAAGGAACGCCAAGTTCGCCGCGGCAGCGCCGAGCACGATCGCCGGGCGACGCCAGTCGCGCGCCCCCGCGAGCAGGGCGCCCGCGAGCGCCGCGAGCGACAGCTCGAAGGGCCAGCCCGCGCGCCAGATGCGATCGAGGTAGTTGAGCCAGCTGCCGCCGGACGAGCTCGTGTGCAGCGGCCAGTGCTGGTCCTGGTACACGCTGTTCAGGAAGCGCACCGACTCGAGGAAGCGCTCGAAGTCGAGGAAGGCGTAGGGCGTCGTGAGCGCGAACGCGATCGGCACCAGCGCGCCGGAGACGAGGAACCACGGATGGCGCCAGCCCGTGCGCTCCCGCGGCGCGAACAGGTGCGCCACGAGGATCGGCAGCGCGGCCGGGTAGGAGTTGTACTTGCACCCCACCGCGAAGCCCGCGCAAATCCCCGCGAGCACGTAGTCGCGCGGCTGCCGCCCGTCGACGTAGATGCGCGCGCTGAACAGGATCGCCAGCGCGGTCCACAGGCTCGCCGGCGTGTTCACCTGCACGACGTAGCTCATGCTGGTGAACTCAGGGCTCGCGAGCAGCAGGCCCGCGGCCGCGACGCCCGCCCAGGGGCCGAACAGCTTGCGCGCCGCGAGCCCCGCCACGAGCGCGGACAGGAGCCCCGTCGCGAACACCACGAGACGCCCGACCACAAAGTGATCCGGGCTAGCCTCCTCGGGCAGGAAGCCGGCTTCCCCACCGAAGCCGACCACGTCGAGCGCCTTGTACGTCGCGCCGATCGTGTAGGACGTCCATCCCGGGTAGAGGAAGCGCTCCGGCCGGAGGTCACCCTTGGCCGCGCGCAGGGCCGGATCGACGACCTCCGGTTCGTCCGCGTAGCCGTCGAGCCCGTAGCTGTACCACGCTCCGCGCGCACGCGTCGCTCCGAAGGCGAGCAGGAACAGCACCACGACCCACCAGCCCACCCGACCGAGCGGGAAGCCGTCGAACTCGCGCTGCGGTTCCCGCTGCATCAGGAGCGATGCTAGCAGCGGCGCGTGGCTCCCGCGAAGCCTCGAGCAGCGCCGGCTGCATGTTGAGGGAGCCCCACCCGTTGCGAGACGAGGCGATCCTCTTCGTGGCCGCTCGGCACGGCCCGACGAGCGCGAAGGAGCCGCTGCGACGAGCGCGCGGCCTCCGTCGGCTACGTCTCGACGGGCGGCTAGCCGCAGGTGTCGAGATCGTCGATCGGCGCGTCGTCCCCCTCGGGGACGTTCTTGCGCGCCGGCATACGCCGCGGCGGGCCGCCGCGCTTGAGCGCGCGGAAGAACGGATCGACGAGGTCCTCGCGACCCGCCTCGCTCAACGCCTCGAGCACGAGCTTGCGGTTTTCCGGCACCTTCCAGCGCACGAGCGCCTTCTGCAGGCGCCGCTCACGCCCGCCCTTGGGCACGTACAGCGCGGCGCCCGTGATCGGGTCCTTGCCCGTCGTGTACTGCACGCAGGCGCGCGTCATCGGCAGCGGAATGAACTCCTGCACCTGCTCGGGGCTGTAGTTGCGCTCGAGCAGGCGCTCGAAGAGCACCACCGCGTCCTTCATGGTCGTGCCCGGGTGCCCGACGATGAAGTAGTTGACGAGGTGCTGGTCCTTGCCCATCTCCTCGCAGGTCGACTTGTAGTCTTCCTCGTAGCGTTCGTAGACCTCGAACGAGGGCTTGTTCATCAGCTTGAGCACGTCGGGCGACGCATGCTCGGGCGCGAGCTTCATGCGGCCCGAGGTGTGCTGCTCGACGAGCTGGCGGTGCAGCGGCAGGAGTTCCCCTTCCGTCTGCGACTTCGTGCTGCGGAGCATGTCGTAGCGGATGCCCGAGCTGACGAAGGTGTGCTTGACGCCCTTCGTGCGCGAGACGAGCGAGAGCAGGCGGCGGTAGCCCTCGCTCGCGGTGTCGACGCGCAGCGCGGGGCACACGTCCGGCGAGAGGCAGTCGCGGTCGAGGCAGCCCTTGCCGGCCTCGAGCAGCTTGCAGCCCATGCCCCACATGTTCGCGGTCGGACCGCCGACGTCGGTGATCGTGCCGCGGAAGTCGTGCATCCCGGAGAGCGACGCGGCCTCACGCAGCACGCTCTCGACGGAGCGCGACTGGATCGTGCGGCCCTGATGGAACGTGATCGAGCAGAACGTGCAGTCAGCGAGGCAGCCGCGGTGCGTGTTGATCGACCAGCGCACGGGCTCGAGCGCGGGAACGCCGCCGGCCGCAGTGTGATCGGGGTGCCACTCGCGCGTGTAGGGCAGGTCGTAGTACTCGTCGACCTCCTGCTGCGTCGAGGGCACGAGCGGCGGGTGCTGCAGCACGACGCGCGCACCGTGGCGCTGCGCGAGCACCTTGCCGTCGGGCCGGTTCTCCTCGCGCACCGCGTTGAAGAGCGCGATCTGCAGGTCGACGTCCGCGAGCATGTCCTCGAACGCCGGCACGACGCGCGCGTCGGCGGGCACTTCCTCGGGCTTCACGAGCTCGCACGTGTTCGCCATGCCACGCAGCGACTCGCCGCGCGCGATGCGCTCCGAAACCTCGACCGCCGTGCGCTCGCCCATCCCCCACACGAGCAGGTCCGCCTTGGCGTCGACGAGGATCGAGCGGCGCAGCTTGTCTTCCCAGTAGTCGTAGTACGCCAGCCGCCGCGGACCGGCCTCGAGCCCGCCCACCACCACGGGCACGCCCGGGAAGTGGTGCCGCACCTGCGCCGTGTAGGCGATCGTGGCGCGGTTGGGGCGCCCGGGCTTGCCGCCGGGGCGGTACACGTCCTGATGGCGGATCTTCTTCGACGCCGTGTAGTTCGTGACCATCGAGTCGATGGTCCCGGCGCTCACTCCGACCCACAGGCGCGGCTTCGGCAGCCGCTTCCAGCCCGAGCCGTCGGGCTCGAGCTCGGGCACGTCGAGGATGCCCACGCGGTAGCCGCGCTTCTCGAGCAGGCGACCGATCGCCGGCACCCCAAACGAGGGATGGTCGACATAGGCATCTCCGGTGACGAGCAGGACGTCGAGCTCGTCCCAGCCGCGCTCCCGCATCTGCTCTAGAGTTCGGGGCAGGAACTTGGCGCGCGGGGCGCTGGCACGTGCTTGCTTCATGGAGGGACCAGGGGCCGTGGCGAACCGCCGACGCGGACCGTGGGAGCGGAAGTGTAACAACGGGGTCGCCGTGTGCATCCGGCGGCAGGGAGCGCTGCGAAGAGCCTCTCGCGTGGTCGTCCTGCGTCGCGGCCACGGTCGTCACGCTCGCTCCTACCCGAAAGCTCCCCATGCGCGCCCTCGCAGCCGTCTGGCTCGCCTGTGCACTGGCCCTGCCCGTTCCTGCGTCCCCCACGTCGTCGTTCCCTGCGTCCTCCGCCGCGCTCGCGGCAGGACCGCAGCAGCAGC
>CAITGX010000375.1 GCA_903892045.1 uncultured Planctomycetota bacterium
CGCGCCGAGCGATCACCGCTCGCGACGCCCATGAGTTCCTGCGCGATCGGATGGTCGACCGTCGTATGCACGCGTCCGAACGAGCGCGCGGCGGCGAGACGCACCGACTCGCAGGAGTGCCCCAGCCCGTCGAGCAACGTCTCGGCGATCGTCCAGCGCCGGTCCTCGTCGGGCTCCGTCGCGAGCCGCATTCCGAGCTCGAGCAGCGCCTCTCGTCGCTCGTTGACGTCGTCGGACTCGCTCGCGAGCTCCAGCCACTCGTCGGTGCTGCGCTCCGTGCGGCAGCGCTTGGGAACCCAGCCGTGCTTGTCGAACACAACCCACGTCGGGGGCTGCGGCGCGGCGAGCTCGATCACCTCGCGACGCTCGTCGATCGTGACGCGCGTTCGGCGCGCGCCCGCGGCGTCCCGGACCTCGATGTCGACCGGCAGCACGAACACGGCCGGCGTGCCATCCGCGCTCGCCTGCACCTGCTCGACCTCGACGCGCACGCTGCGCCGCGCCTCGCTCCAGCTCCAGCGCACTTCGAACTCGGGATAGCCGGGGCGCGTGAACCACTGCTGGAAGAACGGCGCGAGATCGAGACCGCTCTCCTGCTCCATCGAGCGGCGGAAGTCGTCGGTCACCACGGCGCGGCCGCGGTGATCGGCGACGTAGCGCCGCAGCCCGCGGAAGAAGGCCGCATCGCCGAGCTGGAAGCGCAGGAGGTGCAGTCGGCTCGCCGCACCCTGATAGGCCTGCCCGCCGCGCGTGAAGAGGTCGAAGGGCTCGCGCCACTGATCCCAGACGTGCGGCCGGCGCTGCGCTCCGGTGTCCTGCGCCACGTAGAAGTCCTGCACGTCGCGCAGCGCGGCCCGGAAGTCGTCGCGGCCCGCCGTCGCCTCGCGGTAGAGCAGCTCTCCGTAGGTGGCGAAGCCCTCGTTGAGCCAGACCTGCGACCAGTCCGCGCAGGTCAGCAGGTTCCCGAACCACTGGTGCGCGGCCTCGTGCGCGATCAGGCCCGTCGGATCGTAGTCGCGCCGCGCGCGCTCATCGCCGACGCAGGCGTCGGTGAGCGTCGTGGCAGAGATGTTCTCCATGCCACCGTGCGGAAAGTTCGCCACCGCGGCCTGCGAGTACTTCGCGAACGGGTAGCGCGCGCCGGTCAAGTCCTCGAAGAACCGCAGGATCTCGGCCGTGGGCTCGAAGCTCGCCTCGAGGTGCCGGTCGAGTTTCGGCTCGGCGACGACGGAGAGCGGGACGCCGTTCCAGCTCGAGCGCACCTCGACGAGCTCGCCCGCGACGAGCGTCGTCAGGTAGGCCGGGTGCGGCACGTTCATGCGCCACAGGTCGACCGTGCCCCCGTCGGGGCGCGCGAGCGACTCGACCTTCTCCCCCGCCGCGAGCGAGATCCAGCCCGCGGGCAGCGTCACCTCGAGCTCGCTCGTGGCGCGCTCCGCGGGCTCGTCCCAGCACGGGAACCAGCCGCGTGAGTCGTCGCACTGGCCCTGCGTGAACGCGTGCGTGGGCAGGCCGTCGCGCTCGCCCGCGAACCACAGGCCGCGCCGCGGCACGCCGCCGTAGCGAATCACCACTTCGTGGCTCGTGCCGGCCTCGAGCGGTGCGCCAAAGTCGATCGCGACCACGCCGGGTCGGCGCTCGAACGAGATCGAACGACCTTCTTCGTCGCGCACGCCCGCGACGTCGAGCGTGTCGAGATCGAGCTCGAGCACCTGCACGAGGTCGTGGCGCGGATGGAAGCGAATGCGGCACTCGCCCTCGAGCGAGCGCGCGCGCGGGTCGAGCGCGACCTTGAGCGCATAGTGCTCGATGTCGACCGGGCTCGTGCGCGGCAGGTGGCGCTCGAGCGGCGGGATGTCGAGCGCGAGCGGCTTCGGCGCAGCGCAGGCGGCGAAGGCCGCGAGCGCGAGCGACGCGCACAGGTTGCGGAGGGACGGAACCATCGACGGTGCGGAAGTCTACGGGACTCGCGCGCCGGAACTACGGAACCACCTTCAACGCGAGCCCGGTGCGCAGCGCAGCGAGCTCCGCTTCCGTGGAGACCCCGCTCCAGACGAGCAGGTCCACTTCCGTCGGTGC
>CAITGX010000376.1 GCA_903892045.1 uncultured Planctomycetota bacterium
AGCAGCGCCACGCCCGCGATCACCGGCACGGCCGTGACCAGCACGACGAGCGCGAGTCGGGCGCGCAGCTTCATGCCTCCACCTTTGCGTCGAGGCGATATCCGACGCCCCAGACGGTCGCGACGAGGCTTCCGCACGCTCCGAGCTTCTTGCGCAGGCGCGAGGCGTGCACGTCGAGAGTGCGCTCGGTTCCGTCTCGGTCGGGGTCGAGCACGTTGTCGGCGAGCCAGGCGCGCGAGAGGGCCTGGTTCGGTCTACGCGCGAGCGCGAGCAGCAACTCGAACTCGACGCGTGTGAGCTCCACGGCCGCGCCGGCGACGTGTACGGTGCGCGCTTCCGCGTCGATCGAGAGCGCACCGAACTCGAGCGCGCCCGAGCGCGCCAGCCCGGGGCGCCGCAGGCGCGCATTCACGCGCGCGAGCAGCTCCTCGGGCCAGAACGGCTTGGTTACGTAGTCGTCCGCCCCGAGCTCGAGCGCTCGGACCTTCGTGGCGGTGTCGTTCTTCGCGGACAGCACCAGCACCGGCAGGTCCGAGCGCTGCCGCACGTGCTTGAGCACGTCGAGCCCGTACGCGCCCGGCAGCATCAGGTCGAGGATCACGAGCTCGAAGTCGCGCGGCTGCGTCGCGAGCGCAAGGTCCCCGCGCGCGAGCCAGGTCGGCTCGAAGCCGGCCTCGCGCAGGTGACCAGCGATTTGCTCGCCGAGCCGCGGATCGTCCTCGACGACGAGGATCCTGTGAGTCACTGCGGGCCTCTCATGCTCGTGCTCGAAGATCGTCCGCGATTCTTGCGGATTCCTGAAGCCAGACGACCACGAAATCCCCATTCGCGCGACTCTCGGCCCGCCGCGCGGGGAAGTGCTCGAAATCCGCGCGGACTTCAGACCTGCGCAAGACCTTGGATCGAAGCTTCCGGCTGGAGGAGGTGGGCCGCGAGCCCGCCACAAGCCATGAAGACACCCATGACGTTCGTGTTCGTCGCACTGACCGCCGCGTTGTCCTGCGCGGCGCAGGGCTCCCGCGGCCGCGAGGATCGTCGGCAGGAGCCGCCGCCGCGCGAGCAGCACTGCCCGTCCTGCCGCTGCGAAGCCCGCGAAGCCTCCGCACCCGAGCGCACTCGCCCGGCACCGCAGCGCGGTCCCGAAGGTCGGTCGATGCCGCGGGGCGGCCGTTCCGCTCGTCCCGAGCTCCGTCCCGAGCTCCGTCCCGAGCTGCCCCAGCGTCCGCCCTTCGGCGGTCGTCCGCAGGGCGCTCCGGACCTCGGTCGCCCGCTGTTCGAAGCGCCTCCGCGCGGACCGCGCATGGGCCCTCCGTTGGGCGGTCCGCCGATGGGGCGCCCGCCGTTCGCCGGCCCGCGGCCGGGTGGTCCGCATCGCGCTGGTCCGCAGGGCGCTGGTCCGCAGGGCGCTGGTCCGCAGGGCGGCGCTCCGGCGCGGCGTGGACCGCGGCCCGAGGGCGCCCCGGACGAGGCTCGCCGCGCTCCAGAGGAACGCCCGCACGTTCCGCCGACCGAAGGCCGTCCCGAAGGCAAGGTGCCGCGCGAGGAAGCGCCGGCTGCCCCCCGCACTCGCGGGCGCCGTCCCGGCGCCGCGCCCCAATCCGATCGTCCGTCCCCTGAATCCGTGTAACCCAGACTACGCTGGAGGGTTCCAACATCATGAAGACGCGCTTCTCTCTCGCACTCGCCTTTCTCGCGGCCTCGGCCGCC
>CAITGX010000377.1 GCA_903892045.1 uncultured Planctomycetota bacterium
TCGACGCCCTGACCGGGCGCCACGCCGCGCCGCCCCTCGTCGCGCGCCGAGGACGCCCGCGCGCGCGCCACGAAGCGCTCCAAACGAGCGAGGAACGCCGGTCCGAGCACCACGCGGGTCGAGTCCGCGCCCGCGTGCCCCACCGGCGACTCCATCGCGTCTAGGCCCGCCGCGGCCGCGGCGGCTCGAGGTCGAGCGGACGGCCGCCGGCTTCCACTTGAGCCGCGCCGTCGCGCCATACGACCGTTCCCCGCCTCACCACGACCTGGGGCTGGCCGCGCAGCTCCCAGCCGTCGAAGGCGGACCACTTCGAGCGCGAGGGCAGCTCCGCCGCGCGCACCGTGAAGTGCCGCTCGGGATCAAACAGGACCACGTCGCCGTCGTAGCCGCGCGCCAGCCGTCCCTTGCCAGGCAGGTGGAAGCTCTGCGCCGCGCGCCACGTCACCGTGTCGAGCGCCGTCTGCGCGTCGAGCCAGCCGCGCACGACGAGCTCCCACGTCAACGGCCACAAGAGATCGATCGACGGCATGCCCGAGGGCGACTTGGCGTAGGGCCGCTGCTTGTACTCGAGCGGGTGCGGCGCATGGTCGGTTCCGATCGAGTCCACGTCTCCGGCCGTCAAGGCGGCGCACAGCCCGAGGGAGTCCGCGGGCGTCTTGATCGAAGGATTGACCTTGAGCAGGTTGCCGAGCTTGTCGGCCCACTCGCACGAGAGCAGCAGGAAGTGCGGCCCGGTGCTCGACCACACGGGCAGGCCCGCCGCGCGCGCGCGCCGGATCAGCGCCGCCGCCTCGGCCGACGACACGTGGTACACGTGCAGCCACGTCCCGAAGCGCTCGACCCACTCGAGCGCCTTGCGCACGGACTCGACCTCCGCCTCCGTCGAACGAGCGAGGTGGTGGAGCGCGACGGTGGCCTCGGGATTGCCGTCGACGAGCCGCAGCTTGTCGCGCTGCAGGATCGCCTCGTCCTCGCAGTGCGCGACGACCATGCGACCCGCCCGCGCCGCACCCTCGAACAGGCGCGCGAGCAGGTCATCGTCGAGCACGCCACCGAGGCCGGTGGAGCCGCCGAGGAAGCACTTGTAGGCCGGAGTGAGCGGCGCCATGGCCGCGAGCTCGGGCAGCGAGGCCTCGACGAGGTTCGCGAGGCAGCCATAGTCGACGCGCGAGCGCTTCGCCACATGAGCGAGGCGCTCCTCGAGCGCGCGGCGCGAGGTCGAGAGCGGCGGGTTGTTCTGCACCTCGACGACGCTGGTGACGCCGCCGTGCAGCGCGCCGAGCGAGCCCTTGTCCCAGCCCTCGATGTGCTCGAGCCCCGGATCGCGGAAGTGCACGTGCACGTCGACGAGACCAGGGATGGCCGTGAGGCCGCCGGCATCGAGCCGTGGCAGCCCTTCGGGCGCGACGTCCGGACCGACCGCCTCGATCACGCCCTCGCGAATCCGCACGTTGACCGGACCCGAGGCGGGGCCGGGCGGATAGCTGCGCGCGCCGCCGATCCACAGGTTGTCGCCGCGAGTTGTTGTCGAAAGGCTCATGTGCGTCGCACCACCACGAGAGTCACGTCGTCTTCCGGCTTGCCACCCGAGAACTGCACCGCCGCCTCGGCCAACACGCGCGTGATCGTCTCCGCGTCCGCGCCGCGCGCCGCCTGCTCCACCAGCAACTCCTTGACGCGCTCCTCGCCGAGCAGCTTGTCGCGGTCCTCCTCGGGATGGGCCTCGATCAGGCCGTCCGTGAAGGCCAGCATCACATCACCCGGCCGCAGCTCGAAGCGCTCGTCGATCGCATACTCGACGTCGGACGAGAAACCGAGCGCGAGTCCGTGCACGTCGTAGGTCAGCACCTTGCCGTCACGGACGAGCAGCGGCCCATGATGGCCGGCATTGCACATCTCGACGCTGCCGTCCGCCGCGATGGCGAGCAACAGCAGCGTCAGGAACGTGCCCGGCTCGATGCGATCCGAGAGGTCCTGGTTGAGCATCGTCACCGCCGCGGCCGGATCGTTCGACATGCGCAGGCCCGTGCGCAGCACGCCCTGCGCGCTCTGCGTGATGAGCGCCGGCCCGACCCCGTGCCCCGAGACGTCGCCGACGACCACGGCCAGCCGACCATCCTTGAGCTTGACGAAGTCGAAGAAGTCGCCTGAGGTCTTCTCGGCGGCGCGGAAGAAGCCGTGGATGTCGAGCCCGGGGATGTCCTTGGGAATGCGCGGCATCAGGCCCGATTGCACGGCCTTGGCGAGCTCGAGCGACTGCTCGAGGCGCGCCTTCTCGAGCGACTCCTGATGGCTGCGGTGCTTGTCGAGCGTGATCGCGGCCTGCTGGCTGTGGGCATTGAAGAGCTCGAGGTCGCGCTGGCTGAACTCGCGGGTCGCAGCCTTCGAATCGACGTACAGTGCGCCCTTCAGCCCCTCGCCTCCCTCGCGCGTGCGCGACAGCGGCACGCACATCACGGCGCGCAACCGCAGGTCGAACACCGATTGACCGAGGTCGCGCGCCTCGGACTCGTTCTGCACGGTCGCGAGCTTGGGCTCGTTGCGCTCGATGACCGAACGCACCACCGACGTCGAGAAACGCTCCTTGTCCTGCACCGGCTTCTTGTCACGGGTGCGCGCCACGCGGATGCGCAGCTCGCCCGAGGGCTCGAGCAGCACGAGGAAGCCGCGCTCGGCTCCGCACAGCTCCACCGAGTTGTCGACGATCTGGACCAGCGTCTCGTCGAAGTCGCGCGCCTCCGAGAGTCGCGCGAACATCTCCAGCAGCACCTCGACGGTGCGCCGGTCCGTGTCCTTGTCGCCCGTCAGGAAGCGGGCGGTCGAGTTGCCCAAGGGGCTCACCCCAGCCGCTGCCGCCGGGGGCGGGACCGCCGCCGGAGGAGGGGTGGGAACCTTGTCGTCACGATCTTTCTTGCTGCGCCAGAACATGGCGCCAATCTAGCGCCTCGGCCCCTCGGGCTCTCCCCCCCAGTTATTGCTTGCACACCGCCATCCGGCGGGAACAATCGAGGGCCCTCGGGCCGGTTTCCTGCGACGGGTTGGAGCCCGGACCGAGACCTCCCCAGAACCGCTTCCCCCACCGCTCCCATGCACATCAACGTCGAGCACGGACCGAACTTCGCCACCCTCCACCTGCGCGGGGAGTTCGACACCTTCTACTGCACCGCCTTCCAGAACGAAGTCGCGGCCCTGCAGAAGGCGGGCGTGCATCGCGTCGTGCTCAACCTGCGTCAGGTGAAGTTCATCAACTCCACGGCGCTCGGAACGATCATCAAGGTCTCCAAGCTGCTCAAGGAGAAGGGCGGCAAGCTGGTCGTCGCGCGTCCGTCCGAGTTCTGCCGCGAGATGGTCAAGAAGGTCGGCATCGATCGCATCGTGCCCGTCTGCGACAGCGACGAAGCGGCGCAGGCGGCGGTGACCGGCACGACGGTCGCCCCGGCGGCCAAGCCGGACGCCGAGGCCGGGCTGCCGGACGACGAGAGCTCGGTCATCTTCAGCCCCACCGACACCAACCGCATCGAGCACTTCCTGTCGCAGACGCGCCGCTTCAAGGAGATCGTGAACCCCGTCCACGGTCACAAGTTCGGCTCCAACTGGCGCGGCATCGGCCGCATGGCGCGGCTCGACGAGTCGGGCCTGCACTTCAGCTGGAACGGCGGAGACACCGGCCTCGAGGTCTTCGCCATGGGCCAGCTGCTCTCGATCGGCACCGAGCTCAAGGTCAAGTTCCGCCTCCCGCTGTTCCAGTCGGGCTTCTGCGAAGCGACCGCCGTCGTCGCCTCCGTGGAGGAGCGCGAGGGTGGCGTCAAGATCGGCGCCAACTTCACCAAGATCGAGGAGCGCACGCTGGCCGCCGTGAAGCAGTACTCGGCCGACATGAAGTACCTGAAGGACGAGCTGCGCAACGTCTGAGCCTTGCGCTCCGGCGCAGATCCAGCGAGCGAACGTCGCGGCGCGCGTCGACCTCACGA
>CAITGX010000378.1 GCA_903892045.1 uncultured Planctomycetota bacterium
CCGCGTCGGCCGTGCGGTGGCGTTCAGCGACGACGAGCGCCTGTCGGTGATGGTCAACGAAGAGGACCACCTGCGGTTGCAGTCGATGGAGGCTGGCTTCGATCTCGAGCAGGCCTTCGCGCGCGCCCTCGCGCTCGATCGCGAGCTCGAGGCGCGCCTGCGCTACGCCACGAGCGCCCAGTACGGTTACCTGACGGCGTGCCCCACGAACGTCGGGACCGGCATGCGCGCATCGGTGATGCTGCACCTGCCCGCGCTCGCGCTCGTTCCGAGCGAGCTCGAGAAAGTCTTCACGGCCGCGGCGCGCACCGGTCTCGCCGTGCGCGGGCTGTACGGCGAGGGCTCGCGGGCCTTCGGCGACTTCTACCAGATCTCCAACCAGATCACGCTGGGGCGCAGCGAAGACTCGCTGGTCGCGGAGCTGCGGGAGCTGGTGCCCGCGGTCGTGGCCTTCGAGCGCTCCGTGCGTGCCGAGCTCCAGAAGTCGCGTCGGGCGGAGCTCGCCGATCGCGTCGCGCGCGCGCTCGGCATCGTGCGCTCCTCGCGTGCCATGACCACCGAGGCTGCGCTGGCGCACCTCTCGATCCTGCGGCTCGGTCAGCTGCTGGGCCTGTGTCCCGAGCTCGACCTGCGCACGCTCGCGCGGCTGCGCGTGCAGATCCAGAAGGCGCACCTGCAGGTGCAGGGCGAGCGTGCCGTCGCCAAGGAGCTCGTCGAGCCGACGGAGCGCGATCGCTTGCGGGCCGAGCTCCTGCGCCGCTCGTTCTCCTGAGCTGCGGAAGTTCTTTCCGACGCGGAAGGTGGGCTGCCGGAGGCCGGCTGCGTGTGGGCCAGCGCGGGCTCCCGATAGAGGCTGCATGCTGCTCGTCGCGATCTCGCTGTGCGCCCTCGCGGGCGACCTTCCTGCCCTGCGTCTCGACGTGCTCGAGGGGCGTGTGCGCGTGGCTCACGAGCAGGGCACCGCGAGCCTGCCCGTAGGGGCCGTGGACTGGGTGCACGGGCCTTCGGGCTATCTGGAGTCCTCCACGCTGGCGCGCCTGCGGCTGCGCTGGCTCGGTGCCGCCAGCATGGAGCTGGAGGGTGCACACGCGCTTGCGTGGCAACCGGCGCGCGCGGAGGGCTCGGGGCTGTGGCTGTCGTTCTCCGGGCTCGACGAGGCGCGTCTGGAGGTGCGCGAGGGCCCGCTGCGCTTCGAGCTGCCGAGCGGCTGGCGCGGGTTGTGCTCCAAGGGCACGCTGGCGCTGCGCTCCGGGGTGGATGGCCATGTGGACCTCGAGCTCCTCGCGGGCGCGCCGCTCTTGCTCTCGCCGCCGAGCTCCCCCGGAGCCGTCCGGCCGCCCTGGACCGTGCTGCCCGGGGCGCGCGTGCGCCTGCTGTGCGGCGATCCGCGGCCGCGGGTGGTCGCCGGCAAGCTGCGGGCACCCGATCCTGCCCCGGGAGCGCCCGCCATGGCTGCGCCCGTAGGGGAGCGGCCGTGGAGCGGCTTCGAGTGGCCGTGGAAGTCGGCGGAGAGCCCGGCGTCGCGGGGCTGGGGCCCGGGCTGGTAGGGAATCGAAAGCGCAGCGCCCCGCGCCCACCGGTCCGGGGGCGAGAGGCGCTGCCGGGGAGGCCGACCCCTCTGGGATCAGGCGGCCTTGGTCGAGCCCACTTCGGCGCGCAGGAAGAACTCGAGCGCCTCGCGCAGGTCCGTGGCGCGGATGTCCGGCTCCACGGCGTACTCGCCGTCGCGGCAGCCACGGCCGGTCGCGACGCCGACGGTGCGCAGGCCAGCGCGGCCGGCGGCCGCGATCTCGAGCGTGCTGTCGCCGACGAGGAAGCTGCGCTCGAGCACGACGCCGTCGTTCTGGCGGGCGTGGAAGAACAGGCCGGTGTCCGGGAGGCGGAACACGGAGGTCTTCTTGTGGGCGCCGACGCCTTCGGTGGGGTGCTCGAGGCAGGCGTAGTTGCGCAGGATGCGCACGCCCTGTCCCTGCAGGTGCTCGAGCAGCGAGCGCTCGAAGCTCGTCCATTCCTCGTCGCGGACGCGGCCCTTGGCCACGAGGTCCTCGTTGCCGACGAGGTACAGGTTCCAGCCGGCGCCCGAGAGGCGGAAGAGCAGCTCGGCCACGCCCGGTGCGATGCGGCACTCGGAGAACGGCGCGAAGCCGCCCGGCGGCAGGTCGAGCAGCGTGCCCCAGCGATCGAGGAACAGCGCGCGGCGCGCGGGCTCGGTGCCAGGGATGCGGGTCAGGTGGAGGCGGTTGGGGCGGGAGTTCATGGTGGCGCGGGCGGCAGGGTTCGCGTGGTGCGATCGGGCTCGCGACAGTTCTCGGACGTGCGCCACAGGACCTGAGTGAAGACACGGAAATTGCGCCGGACTCGCGAGCGGGTCGCTCACGTGCGGAAGGACGTTCCGGAAAGGCTGTCCGACTCCGGAAACACTGGCCGCTGGGGACAGGAAGGTGGAAAGCACCGCGGC
>CAITGX010000379.1 GCA_903892045.1 uncultured Planctomycetota bacterium
CGTCGACTGAGGAGGTCGACGCGCGCCGCTCTTCTTCGCGAGCGGGCGCTAGGAGCGCGCGTTGTGCTCCTTCACGTCGTCCATCGGGTCGATCCACTCTCCGCGAAGCAGCGCGAGCGGCGCCTTGTGGTAGAGCATGATGTCATGGAACGGGTCGGTCAGGATTTTGGTGGCCCACACGATTCCCGTGCGCGGCGAGCGCGTCAGTGTGAGGTATGCGGTGCGCAGGAAGACCGCGATCACGCCCAGCCAGATCCACAGGAGGCTCAGGTTCCAGAAGTACCCGTTCCAACCAGCGCGGTCCTCGAGCAGGCCGAAGAGCGTTCGATCGAAGTGGATCGCGAGCGGAGTCGTGGCCCAGATCGAGAGCAACACGACCTTGCGCTCGAGGTTGTAGCCGACCTTGATTTCCTCCTTGTGCTCGTGCGTCGCCTCGTTGACGTGGTCGTACCCCTTGGGCTCGAAGAAGAAGTGACCGGACTGGCGCGTGACCATCGCCACGATCCACCCGAGGAACGCCGCCACGATCGGGTTGATGAAGAGGAACGCGTAGGTGGCGACGAAGCTGCAGGCGCTCACGAGGTGCAGCGACTGGTTCACGCGGCTCTGGTGATAGAAACGGTGGTCGTCCCAGCGCTGCTCGCGCAGCTCCTCGAAGAACGACTTGGGTTCGGCGATGGTGGCAGTGGTGGTCATCGGTTCTCCGTGACGAGTCGAGTCGGACGCGTGTCGTTTGACGGACTCCTGCGAGCCCGCTCCTCGAGGCCCGTGAAGAGCGCCTGTCCGACGCGGACGAGCGCTCCTTGCTTCACGGCCTCGGTGAATTGGAATCCGCCGCTGGCGAGCACGATTACGGTCGATCCGTGCTGGAACCAGCCCAGTTCCTCGCCGCGCGCGAGCGCCGAGTCGCAGTCGAGGAGCTGTGCGCCGCGGCTGCGCAGGTCGAGCGGGCCGGGCAGGCAGTGCAGTTGCAGGCTGGCAACCAGGATCGCCGCCACAGGGACGAGCGTCACGCGCTGGCCTGGGCTCGCGAGCTCGAGGTCGAGCACCGCGCGCTCATTGCGGCAGAAGAGGCGCTCGATGCGCTCCACCGCGATCGGATTGACGTTCCAAGTGTCGCCGGAGATGTAGCGAACGCGGCGGATGTGAGCACGGCACGGGGAGTGGAACCGGTGATAGAAGCTCGACTTCAGGCGCAGCGTGAGAAAGAGCCCTCCGCGGTGAGCCTCGGCGAGCTCGCTGTCGCCGAGCAATTCCTCGAGTCGATAGCTCAGTCCCTTGGCCTGCAGCACGAGACCGTCTTCGATCCGTCCGTGGGCCCCGACGAGCGCATCGACAGGGCTGGCAAGGCAGGTCGGCGTCGCGTCGATCCTGCGCGCGTCCGGCTTCAGCGCGCGGATGAAGCATGCGTGCATGGACGGGAAGTCCGACTCGCGCGCCTCGGATAGGTCGAGATCCCGCGCGAAGAACTTCCATGCGGCGATGGAGGCCCGGCAGACGAGTGGGTTCTCGATGCGGCTGAACCACCCCATGAAGCGCGTCGCGAGGCGGCGCGGAATGCGATTGGTGAGCAGGAAGTTCACGTCCTCGTTCATGAGGACGCGCATCAGGCCCTGCGGGCGCTGGGAGGCATCGTCAGCGTGCTTCAGGGGAGACTCGAACGCGCGCATGTCCGCCCGAAGGTCCAAAAACCCGTGTGTGTTTTCCCCCGTGCATTCGATCAAGAAGTTGTTGCCGGCGCCGGAGCGGCCGGCGCCACGAGGCCCGGATGGCGTACGGCTTTTCGCTCGGCGGGTGCCGTTGGCGCTCGGCGGCTACCGAGCCGGCGGGGCTCCTGACACGCTTGTCAGGAGTTCGCGAGCGCGGGGACCCTAACCTCCGTTTTCGCTCACTTAGCAATCCAAGGTGCGACTCGGACGCATGGAAAGGTGTCCTCCCGGCGCCTCTCGTTCGTTCTTCCGCCTCCAGTCGTGTCCGGGGGACTCTCCATGGCTACCGAATCGAATTCAGCGGCAGGAACGGTTGCACCCGCGGAGCGCTGCCGCTCGCCTCGTCCCTGGGACTGGGGGCGAGATGGGGCGCTGGCTGGCGCACTGGCGCTGGTCGTCTTCGCCGCCTTCGCCAGCTCGATCGGCAACGACCATGTCTACGACGACCTCGGTGTCATCCGCGACAACCCGCGACTCGACGACACCTGGAACCTGCGGCTCTTCTTCACCGCGCCCAACCTGAGCGACGCGGACGGCAACAACGGGCTGTACCGGCCGCTGTTCGTGTGGAGTCTCGCCCTGCTGCGTGCCGCATTCGGCGCCGGGCCGTTCGGGGTGCACCTCGCGAACGTCGTGTTGAACGCACTGCTCGCCGCGGCGGTCTACGCGCTCGTTCGTCGACTCGTCGACCGTCGCTCCGTCGCGTTCGCGGCGGCCGCGCTCTTCGGATTGCATCCGGTGCATACCGAGGTCGTCGCGAACGGCGTTGGACTGGCCGAGCTCGGTGCCGCGTTCTTTGGCGTCGTCGCCGCGATCCTGCACTTCGCCTATGTGAACCCGGTCCCGAGCGAGCCCGAGCGCGCGTTGACGCGAGCTGAGCGCCGCCGCGGAGAGGTCGCGGTGGGGCCAACACAGCCGCCGCAGCGCGCGCTGCACTTCGCGGCCGTCGCGCTGTACTTCGTCGCCCTGTGCTTCAAGGAGTCGATCGCGGTCCTGCCCGCACTGCTGTTCGTGCTCGACTTCGCGCTCGTGGCGCGCGAGGCGTGGCGTGTCGTGATGATGCGCCTCGGGCTGTACCTCTCGTACGCGCTGCCGCTCGGCGTGTTCCTCTTGCTGCGGCACTCCGCGGTGGGCGGGTTCGAGGTCGCGCTGCAGGAGACCATGGCCGCGTCGAACACGTTCGAGCGCTGGCTGCTCGCGAGCGAAGTGCTCAGCAAGTACGTCGGCCAGCTCTTCTTCCCGCTGCAGCTGTGCGCGGAGTATTCGGACTACAGCGACATCGCGCCGCCCTCGCTCGGTGATGCGGCCGTGCTCGCTTCGCTCGGCCTGTGGGCGGCGCTCGGGCTCGCGATCTGGTTCCTGCGCCGCGGCGGAGCCGCGCTCTCGCTCGCCGGCATCGCCTGGTTCTTCCTCGCGATCCTGCCGGTCAGCAACCTGCTGTTCCCGATCGGCACCGCGCGCGCGGATCGACTCCTGTTCCTGCCGTCGCTCGGCTTCGCGCTCGCGCTCGGACCGCTGTTCGGCGTGCTGCTCGAGCGTGCGCGCATCGTCGGCATCGGGTTGCTCACGGTCGTGCTCGGCTTCTACGGCTGGCGCTCGGCGACGCGCTGCCTCGACTGGCGCACGCAGGAGAGCCTTTGGCGCGTGACCCTCGAGCAGAACCCGGGCGCCGCGGTCGGTTGGACGTTGCTCGGGGATGTCGAGGCCGCTGCAGGCCGCACGCTCGAGGCGGAGCAGTGCTATCGGCGCGCGATCGAAGTCCGCGACGGTGCCGGGTTCTTCTACCCCGAGGCACACAACAAGCTCGCGGCGCTGCTCGTGAAGCGCGACGAGCGCGCGGAGGCCGAGAGCCACTACCGGCTCGTCGTGGCGCGCCGTCCCCAGCAGTACGTCGCGCTCTGCAACCTCGGGGAAATGCTGCTGCGCGACTCCGAACGCCGCTCCGAAGCCATCGAGCTGCTCCGCCGCGCCACGCAGGCCAAGCCCTCCGAGCTCGCCCCGCGCGTCAACCTCTCACAAGCCCTCAAGCTCGCGGGTCGCTTCGCCGAGGGCCTCGTCGCCCTCGAGGCCGCGCTTCCGTTTCACTCCGCCAACCCGCTCGTCTGGGAACTGAAGGCCGAGCTCGAGCAACTCTCCGGCAACTCGACCGCCGCCTCCGCCTCCTCGACCCGCGCCCAGCAGCTGCGCGCCCGCTGAGCCCCTCAGCGATCGATGGCGGTGTCGACGCGCGGGCGGCGCTGGGCGAGGAGCAGGTCGACCATGCGGCCGTAGGAGGCGACGCCGAGGCGCTGGCCTTGGGACTTGAGGTAGGTGTCGTTGACTTGGGTCGAGAGGGAGCGCAGGGCCTGCTGCGCCGGGGACTTTGGTGTCCAGAAGGCGATGCTGGCCTCGATGTCGCGGCGCAGCGGCGGTGGAGTGTCGCGGGCGATGGCTTGAGCTCGCTCGGGAGCGGCCGTGCGCAAGGCGCGGTGCAGCTCGCGGAATGCAGTCAGCGCGACCGGATAGGCGAGCGTGGGTTCGCCGCTGCTGGAGCCGACGAGCACGGCGAGGAAGTTGGCCTCGTCTTCGCGCGCGAAGCCGCGCTGGTGCGCGACTTCGTGCAGCGCGCTGAAGACGCGCTGCGGGACGGGCGGCAGCGTGTTGACGTGGGGCTCGGCGGTGAAGGGCCAGTAGATGCCGGAGATGCCGCCGAGCTTCATGGCGAAGGAGAGCGTGCAGTCGCGCAGCACGGGATCGGCGCCGGTGAGGCGCGGGTCCTCGAGGCCGGCGCGTTCCCAGGCACGCGCGACGGAGCTCGCGAGCTGCTCGAAGTCGCCGTCGATCGCAACCGTGCCGTCCACGTTCTCCGGCAAGCTCTCGCGCAGCTCCTGCGCTCGTCGCAGCCATTCGCGCGTCGCGTCCTCGAGTTCCTGTGCGTCGGCGGCGCGCACTTCGAGCCCGGTGCCATGCGCGTAGGGGAGCCGCGCGTGATTCAGTCCCCACGCGAGCATGTAGAGCGAAAAGGCCCAGCCCGCGAGCGTGAAGGCGCGCAGGAGTTCCGTCCACGCAAGTTCCAGCGCGCGTCCGGTGCCGCGCAGGCGCTCGCGCACGATGCGGAGGACGCGCCATGCGATCAGCACCGCGAGCCCGAGCAGCCCGAGCTCGCCGAGCGACCACGGCGAGAGTCCGCTCGCGAACGAGAGTGCTCGCTGGATCCACGGATAGAGCCCGCGCGAGTAGAGCCGCTCCGTCCATTCCGGCGCAGCGCCCGCAGCGAATCGAGTCAGCGCCAGCCCGGCGGAAACGGCCAGCGCGAGCAGCAAGGCCCGCCGCTGCGCGCTCCAAGACGCACGCAGCGCGGCCGCAAGCTGCCCTCTCCCTGCGCGCGTCGCCATCGCCTGCGTCAACCTACTCGCACCCGCGCTCCGCGTCTCCCCGGGGCGGTGAAGTGTCGCGCTCCTGTGCTATCTTCTCGTCTTCGCCGCGAGCCCACCCTTGAGCGAGAACCCCTCCGAGAACGGCGCCGCCGCGCGCGCCCCGCAGATCCCGATGAAGAGCCCCAAGCCCTCGTGGCTGAAGGTTCCGCTGCCGGGGGGCGAGGGCTACACGCGCCTCAAGGCGCTCACGCAGGAGCTCAAGCTCCACACCGTGTGCCAGGAGGCGCGCTGCCCGAACATCGGCGAGTGCTGGAAGGGCGAGCACGCGACGATGACGCTGATGGTGCTCGGCGACGAGTGCACGCGCCGCTGTCGCTTCTGCGCGGTCAAGACCGTGCTCAAGGCCGCGCCGCCGGATCCCGACGAACCCGCGCACGTGGGCCAGGCCGTGGCGGCGATGAAGCTCGGCTACGTGGTGATCACGTCCGTCGACCGCGACGACCTGCCGGACGGCGGCTCGGGCCACTACGCGCAGTGCATCCGCGAGATCCGCACGCGCGCGAGCGAGACGGTGATCGAGACCCTGATCCCGGATTACCAAGGCGAGCAGCTCGCCACGCTCATGGCGGCCGCGCCCGACGTGCTCGCGCACAACGTCGAGGTCGTCTCGCGCCTGCAGCGCAAGATCCGCGATCCGCGCTGCTCCTTCGAGCGCTCGCTCGAGACTCTGCGCGGCGCCAAGCGCCACCAGCCGGGCGTCTTCACCAAGTCGTCGATCATGCTCGGCCTCGGCGAGACCCACGACGAGGTCGTCGAGTCGATGGAGCTCCTGCGCGCTGCCGGCGTCGACTTCCTCACCCTCGGCCAGTACCTGCGCCCGACCGCCCAGCACGCGCCCGTGCGCGAGTGGGTCACGCCCGAGCGCTTCTTCGACCTCCAGCTCTTGGGCGAGAAGCTCGGCTTCAAGTACGTCGCCTCCGGCCCGCTCGTGCGCTCCTCCTACAAGGCCGGCGAGTTCTTCGCAGCCCGCCTCGTGCGCGAGCGCCGCGCCGCCGCGGGCCACTAGCGCTGCGCGAAGAGGGCGCGCGCGGCGGCGAGCCCGCTCGTGAAGGCGCCTTCGACGCGTCCGCCGACGCAGGCGTCGCCGGCGAGAGCGAGCTGGCGCTCGGGGTCGAGCCAGGCGGGCTCTGGCGTCGCGACGGGCGCGGGGAGCGCGTAGCGCCAGCGGTGCGCGTCGAGGTGGGCGGGCGCGGGCAGGCGCAGGCCGGTCAGGTGCTCGAACTCGCGCAGGAGCGCGGCGGCGACGAGTTCCTTCGGCTCCTCGAGGTGCGCGCGAGTCCACGCGGGCGTGGCGTGCAGGACCCACGACTCGGCGGTCGAGCGACCCGGCTTCGAGGAGTTGCGCGCGATCCACGAGAGGGCGGGCGCGTTGCAGAAGGCCGCGTCGAAGTCCGTGTCGAGTCGCGCAGCGAAGCCGGCGAGGACGGCCCAGCAGGGCTCGACGACGCTGGTGGCCGCGCGCGCGGAGAGCGGAGTCGCGGCGCCGAGCAGCTCGATGAACTGCGCGTGCGGCAGCGTCGCGAGGAGTGCGTCGAACTCGCCGAGCGGAGCCTCGTTCTCGTCGCGCAGGAGCCAGCGCCGCTCCCGGAACTCCGCACGCGCCACGCGCAGGCTGCAGCGCACGTCGAGTCCGCGCGCGAGGTGTTTCGGCAGGGCGTTCATCTCCGGCGTGCCGACGTAGCGCGCGATCGGGTCGCTCGAGGCGCGCCGCGTGCCGTTCTCGAAGGCGACGATGCGAGCGTCCCAGCGCGCGACTGCGCCGGCCGCGAGCCAGGCGTCCACCCGCGCGCGGAACTCGCTCTCGCGCGCCGTGAAGTACTGGGCGCCGTGGTCGAACGAGAACGCTCCCGCACGCCGCGTGGAGACGCGCCCGCCGGGGCCGCGTCCCTTGTCGAACACGACGGGGCGCAGCCCTCGCGCCGCAAGCTCGCCCGCTGCCGCCAGCCCGGCGATGCCCGCTCCGATGACGGCCACGTCTCCCATGCGCAGGGCGTCTACGCAGCCACGGCGGTCGCGGATGTGCCCGGAAACGAGCGCGGGCCGATCGCCTCGACGAGGGCGACCGGCCCGGAACTTGAGCGGGCTCGCCGGCACCAGAGGGGGGGCGGCGAGCTCGCTCCGCCGTGGATCACGGGCAGAACGTGATGCGCAGCGCGTTGGTGGTGTTGATGCCGCTGCCGCCGACGGCGCCAGTGTCACGGAACCAGGCTTGGAAGTGCCAGGTGGAGAGTGCGGCGATCGGGCTTCCGGCGAAGTCCGGGGCGATCGAGACCGCGCCCGAGCCGTCGGTCAGGAGCACCGCGCTCAGGCGACGGACGCCGGAGTAGGGGGAGACGCACAGCCAGCCGTCGCCGAAGGGCAGCTGGACGGGGCTCGAGCTGTAGAGGAACTGAACCGGGCGGTCCGCCGGGGCCGAGCTGACGCTGAGCGTGAGACCGGTCTGGGAGACGCTCGGAACGCCCGTGCCTGCGAGAGTCGCGGCGTTGCCCGTGGAGTTCACGGTCGCCGGGCAGCGCACCACGATGTTGCCGGTGCAGCCCGTGAGGAGGGCGGGATCTTCAGGCAGTCCGTCATCCTTGGGCGTCTCGCCTTCGATCTCCGCCAGCTCGGAGACGATGACCTCGGCGGCGAGGCTCTCGATCGAGCCCTCGAGCGGAGTGAATTCCGTCGAGTCCGAGTTCGAAGTCGAGTCCGAGTTCGAAGTCGAGTCCGAGTTCGAAGTCGAGTCCGAGTTCGAATTGGACGGGAGGGAAGACTTGGAATCCTGCTGCGCAATCGCGAACGGAACGGCGACCGCGCACAGGCACAAAGCGGCGAGTTGCTTCATGAACTGTGGGGGGGAAGGAGTTGGAGGACGAACGGCGCGCGTGAACTTCACGACGCGTGGGCACGGCCTTAGGACGCGCCGCGGAAAATGGAAGTCGAACTTGCGGGGCTGTCATCTCGCCGGCCAGTTCCGGACTGGGAGCGCCCGCGGCGGAAGTCCGAGGGGAGTGCCGACTGGCCAGCGGCGCTCGCGGGAGCGGCTGACGGGCGTCCCGACCCGGATTCCGCCCCATTCGGTTGCGCGCGCCCCGGGCCGACGCCAAGGCCCTCGCGACGGGTTCCACGGGGGCGGGGGGCGTCGCTACGATGGCGCGTCTCGGACGCACCGGCCCGACTCCCTCCGGAGCGGGGCTGGGGCACGCCCCGAGTCACCCCCATGAGCGCCCAGGAACTCCTCTCCGTCATCGCCCCGGACGGCAGCGCGGCAGGCCACGACCCGCGCCTGTCTGCCGACGGGCTCCTGCACTGCTACCGCTCGATGCTGGCGGTGCGCGCCTTCGACGACGTGGCCCTCAAGCTGCAGCGCTCGGGCCGCATCGGCTTCTCGATCCCCAACAAGGGGGTCGAGGCCTGCCAAGTCGGGGCCGCGAGCGCGCTCGAGGCGACGGACTGGATCTTCCCGAGCTACCGCGACTTCGGGATGGCCCTGTACCACGGTGTCACCCCGACCGAGATGATGCACAACATGTTCGGCAACGACCGCGACACCGCTCGCGGGCGCCAGATGCCGGTGCACTTCTCGTTCGACAAGCCGATCCGCTTCGTCTCGATCAGCTCGCCGCTCGGCACCCAGATCCCGCAGGCGGTCGGCGCGGCCTACGCGATGAAGCTGCGCGGCGAGAAGCACGTCGCGCTCGTCAGCTTCGGCGACGGCTCGACCTCGACCTTGGGCTTCCACAGCGGCATGAACTTCGCGGGCGTCTGGAAGGCGCCGGTGGTGTTCCTGTGTCAGAACAACGGCTACGCCATCTCCTGCCCGGTCGAAGAGCAGACCGCCAGCGAGAGCTTCGCGATCAAGGCCAAGGCCTACGGCATGCCGGGCGTGCGCGTCGACGGCAACGACCTGCTCGCCATGCGCCAGGCGACCGCCGAGGCCGTGGCCCGGGCGCGGCGCGGCGACGGCCCGACCCTGATCGAGGCGGTGACCTTCCGCATGGGCGGTCACTCGACCTCCGACGACCCGACGCGCTACGTGCCCAAGGAGCTCGTCGAGGCGTGGGCCAAGAAGGACCCGGTGGCGCGCTTCGAGCGCTTCCTCGAGCAGCGCCAGCTGTGGACCAAGGAGCGGGGCGAGGCCCTCTACGCCGAGGCCGTCGAGCAGGTGACGGCCGCCGTGCGCGAGGCCGAGGGGACGCCGCCGCCCAAGCTCGAGAGCATCTTCAGCGACGTCTACGCGACCGTCCCGCAGCACCTGCGCCGTCAGGGGCAGGCCGCCTTCGAGCTCGCGGCCCGCAAGGGCGACGCCGGCGCCGGCGACGGCAAGTTCCCGCTCTGAAACCGACCCACCCAGCGAAGAAGCAAGAACGACATGGCCACGTTGACGATGGTTCAGGCGGTGAACGACGCGCTCAAGGTCGCGATGCGTCGCGACAAGAGCGTGCTGGTGTTCGGCGAGGACGTCGGCCCCAAGGGCGGCGTGTTCCTCGCCACCGAGGGGCTCACGAAGGAGTTCGGCAAGGAGCGCTGCTTCGACACGCCGCTCTCCGAGGACGGCATCATCGGCACCGCGATCGGCATGGCCCTCAATGGCCTGCGCCCGGTGCCCGAGATTCAGTTCCAGGACTTCATCTTCCCGGCCTTCGACCAGATCGTGAGCGAGGCGGCCAAGTTCCGCTATCGCTCCGGTGGCCAGTACACGGTGCCGATGGTGATCCGCACGCCCTACGGCGGCGGCATCCGCGGTGGCCTGTACCACTCGCAGTCCGGCGAGGCCTACTTCTGCCACACGCCGGGCCTGAAGGTCGTGATTCCCTCGACGCCCGAGGACGCCAAGGGCCTGCTCCTGGCTTCGATCGAGGATCCCGACCCGGTGATCTTCATGGAGCCCAAGGCGCTCTACCGCACGACGAAGGGCGAGGTGCCCGAGGGCTACTACACGACGCCGCTCTCGACCCTGCGCACCGCGCGCACGGGCAAGGACGTCACCGTGTTCTGCTACGGCGCCATGGTGCCGGTGTGCCTCAAGGCGGCCGAGCAGGCGGCGGAGAAGGGCATCGACTGCCTCGTCGTCGACCTGCGCACGCTCTTGCCGCTCGACGAGGAAGGCGTGCTCGAGGCCGCCAAGCAGACCGGCCGCGTCGTGATCGTCCACGAGGCCCCGCGCTTCTGCGGCTTCGGCGGCGAGATCAGCGCCATGATCGCCGAGAACATCATCGAGTACATGGAAGCCCCGGTCGCGCGCGTGACCGGCTTCGACACGCCGTTCCCCAACACGCTCGAGCATCACTACATGCCCGACGCGCGCCGCGTGCTCGATGCGATCGAGCACGTCCACGGCTTCTAGGACCCGCAAGAACCACGCACGATTCGCGAGAGACACAGCGCAATGGCCAACCTCGAGTTCAAGCTGCCCGACATCGGCGAAGGCGTCGCCGAGGGCGAGATCGTCAAGTGGCTCGTCAAGGCCGGTGATGCCGTCAAGGAGCACCAGGCCGTGGTCGAGGTGATGACCGACAAGGCGACCGTCGAGATCCCCGCGCCCGCCGCGGGCACGATCGTCGAGACGCGCGCCAACCCCGGCGACGTGGTGCCCGTGGGCAGCGTGATCTTCGTGCTCGCCACCGGCGCCGGTGCCGCGCCCGCGCCCCAGAAGGCGCACGCGCCCGCAGCCGCGGCTCCCGCTCCCGCCCCGAAGGCCGCGCCGGCTCCCGCCGCCGCCGCGCACGCGGGTCACGGTCCCTCGAAGGCCGTCGGCGGTCGGCTCGAGTTCAAGCTGCCCGACATCGGCGAAGGCGTTGCCGAGGGCGAGATCGTCAAGTGGCTCGCCAAGGCCGGTGACTCCGTGAAGGAGCATCAGGCCGTGGTCGAGGTCATGACCGACAAGGCCACCGTCGAGATCCCCGCGCCCGCCGCGGGCAAGCTGCTCGAGCTGCGCGCCAACGCCGGCGACGTCGTGCCCGTCGGCAGTGTGATCTTCGTGCTCGAGACCGCTGGCGGCGCCGTGGCCGCGCCTGCAGCCGCTCCTGCCCACGTGACCCACGCCGCTCCGGCGCTCGCCGCCGTCGGCGCTGCCGCCGCTCCCGCCAAGCGCGCGAGCGACGAGAAGATCCTCGCGGTGCCCAGCGCGCGCCGCATCGCGCGCGAGCTCGGCATCGAGCTCGGCGACGTCTCGGGCTCGGGCCGTCACGGCGTCGTGCGCCGCGCCGACGTCGAGGCCTTCGCCAAGTCGCGCAGCGCCGCGCCCGCCCCGGCTGCGAAGCCCGCGGTCGCCGCTCCCTCCGCTCCGGCGAAGCCCGCCGCCGCGCCGGTCACGTTCGCGCCGCAGGAGCGCGAGACGCGCATTCCGTTCCGTGGCGTGCGCCGCAAGATCAGCGAGGCGATGGTGCGCTCGAAGTTCACCGCGCCGCACTTCACCGTCGTCGAGGAAGTCGACGTCACCGAGCTCGTGCGCCTGCGTGAGACGGCCAAGGTGATGGGCCAGGAGAGCGGCATCAAGGTCACCTTCATGCCGTTCATCATGAAGGCCTGCGCGCTCGGGCTCGCGAAGTACCCGATGCTCAACGGGCACCTCGACGAGGCGACGCAGGAGATCGTGCGCTGCGGCTACGTCAACCTCGGCATCGCGATGGACACCGACAACGGCCTGATCGTGCCGGTGGTCAAGGAAGTGCAGTCGAAGGGCATCCTGCAGCTCGCTCAGGAACTGAACGAGCTCGCGGAGCGCACCAAGGCCGGCAAGGTCAAGCCCGACGACCTCAAGGGCTCGACCTTCTCGATCACCAACGCCGGCAACATCGGCGGCATCCTCGCCACGCCGATCATCAACTTCCCCGACATCGCGATCATGGGCGTGCACCGCATCGTCAAGCGCCCGGGCGTCGTCGAGACGCCGCAGGGCGACAAGATCGAAGTGCGCCAGTACATGAACTTCTCGGCCTCCGTCGACCACCGCTTGGCCGACGGCGCCGACGGCGCGCGCTTCCTCGTCCACATCAAGCGCCTGCTCGAGAACCCCGGCCTGCTCGCGCTCTAGCCGCCCGCGCTGGCTGCGCCACAACTTCCGACGGCGGCGGGGCTCGTCCCTGCCGCCGTCGCTGCTTGGACCGAGGGCTCGCACTGGGCGGGCCCCCGGATCGCGGAAAGCGTGCGAGAATCTTGCGGCGCGGCCTGTCCAGTTCAGGACGGGTGCGTCACTTGGTTCGCACCATGAAGTACCTCCTGATTCCGTCTGCGCTTCTCCTCGCTGTTCCCGTCTCGGCCCAGAGCCTGATCCGCCGCATCGATGGCGTCGATCCGGGCGACCGGCGCGGCCAGGCGCTGCTCGGCGGCGTCGACTTCAACGCGGACGGGCACGCGGACCTCGTGATCGGCGCGCCCTTCGACGACGCGAATGGCCTCGTCGACAACGGCTCGATCTCGCTCGTGTCGGGAGCGACGGGGCAGGTGCTCGTGACCCGCGCGGGGCTCGCGCCCGACGACCACTTCGGATTTGCGCTGGCGCACGCGGGCGATCTCAACGCCGATGGTGTGACGGACATCGCGGTCGGCGCACCCCATGCGCTTGGCCCGGGCGGCCGTCCGGGCAGCGTGCGCGTGCTCTCCGGGGCCACGTTCCAGCCGCTGCTCACGGTGTTCGGCGAGCTCGACGGAGAGGAGTTTGGCCATGCGCTGGCGGGGAACTTCGACGAGAACGGGGACGGCGTGCCGGACCTGATCGTGGGCGCGCCGAGCAGCGACTACCCGCTCGGCCCCACAGGGCTGCAGGTGATCGACGGCGGCTACGCCGGAATCGTCTCGGGCGCCTCGGGAAACCTCTTCGGGCGCATCGTGTTCATGAGCGCCGGAAATCGCTGCGGCTACGCGGTCGCCGACGTCGGAGATGCCAATGCGGACGGCGACAGCGACTTCGCCATCGGCGTCCCGGGGCCCAGCGAAGTGGTGTACGTCGGCGACGACGTGCTGACGGCGTCGAACTTCGGGCTCCTCCTCAATGGGCCGCAGACCCAGTCGGGCTTTGGCTCCGCGATCGCGGGCGGGCTCGACAGCAATGGAAATGGCCGCACGGAGATCGTGATCGGCGCGCCGTTTCAGGACGCGGGAGGGCTCGCGGACGCCGGAGTCGTCGCGGTCATCGACACGGGGACGCTGCTGCCGCTCGCGCTGCTCGAGGGAAGCGCCGCGAATGACCAGTTCGGGTTCTCCGTGGCGACGCTCGCGGACCTCAACGGTGATGGGAAGCGCGAGCTCGGCGTGGGAGCGAAGGGCGGGAGCTACGTCGCGATCGAGGACCTCGCGCGCGGCGAGCGCATGAGTCTGCTCGACGTCGGCGTGCTCGGCTTCAGCTTCGGGAGCGCGGTCTGCGCGGCCGGCGACTTCGATGCCGACGGGCTCGCGGACTATGCGGTGGGCGCGCCGCAGATGGCTCCGGGCGCGAACCTGCTCGCGGGTTCCGTGTTCGTGTTCTCGAGCGCGCCGTGGAGCGTGGCGTACTGCACCGCGGGCACGACCTCGAATGGCTGCAACGCCGCGCTCAGCGCCTCCGGCGTGCCGAGCCTCTCCGCGACGGGCGGCTTCACGCTCACGGCCATCGACGTCGAAGGCGACAAGTCGGGCCTGATCTTCTACGGCCTGAGCGGCCGCACCGCGCTGCCCTGGGGCCTCTCGACGAGCTTCCTGTGCGTGAAGTCCCCGACGCAGCGCACCTCGACCCTCTCGTCCGGCGGCACCGCCGGGACCTGCACGGGCACGATCTCGCTCGACCTGCTCGACTGGCTCGCGACCCACCCCGGCGCCCTCGGCACCGGCGCCAGCGTCGGCACCATCGTCGACGCCCAATGCTGGTTCCGCGACCCGCCCTCCCCGAAGACCACCCAGCTCTCCAACGCCCTCGAGTTCATCCTCGTCCCCTAGCGCGCCGCGGTCAGGCGATTCGAGTCATTCGACAGCCTGTACCAGACCGCCTGCTCGCTCAGGCCACGAAGATGCGCTCGTTGTGCCAACGGAGAGCATCTCGGCTCGGCTGCTGTCCAGAGTCGGTCGGCACGGAGATCAGTGGCTGCCCGTCGAACGAGTAGAAGCGACGCCCGTTGCTCCAGCGTTCCTTGATCTGTGAGGAGACGCGTATGCGGTAGTCCGGCGTGACGGTCAGCAGGCCGTGGTCGAACAGGGCGTGGAACTCCTTGCTCAGAAGGAGTCCGTTCTGCACGTGGTTGCTGCGCGGCCCGAGGTACGGCTGCACATGAGCTGCGTCGAGCACTGGCTCGGTCTTCTCGCCGCTGATGGCGCACTTGCGACCGTAGGCATCGAGGATGCGTGCGCGGAAGGCACCTTGACCTTCCCGGCGATGGACACTCGCCGTGGCGAGCTCCCGCTCGTCGATGTCCAGCGGCTCGAACCGAGAGGCGAAATCCTCGGGCTCAACTTGCGCGTCGAGTTGGATCTCGCCCAGCAGACGCGAGGCTCGACTCGGGTCCGGCTCGGTCCGCCCTTGCACGATGTTCGGCTTCCATCCCTCGGCCTCACCCCACGGAATCCAACGCTGCTGGGGCCAGAAGACGGCGTCTCGCAGAATGGTGCAGCCAAGCGGCTTGCGGTTGTCGCTGTGCGCGCTCAGGTCGGAACTCCGATACCCCCCGATGCGCTGGAGGAAACGTTGGCGGTTCGGGTCGCCATTCTTGATCCCGAACGTGCTCCACGCGGTATCGAGTTCGAGGATCGTGAAGTGAGCGAAGAAGCCGTAGCCTGCCACCGCGTTGATGGGGCTCTTGAGCCGGAAGAACACGGGCTCTCCCGGACGCATCTGCTTCATGGGTCGCTGCGCGCGCGGTGACCAGAAGTTGACTTCGTCCACCCGTCCCTCCGACGCGATCGACGTCAGATAGTCGAACCACGCCTTGTCCGTCAGCGCGAGAAACGGATAGATCATGGACCTTCCAACAACGAAGGGCTAGCGGCCGCCCTTGCGCTGGCGGTCGAGGATTTCCTGCACGCTGTCGAGGTCGGCGTCCCAGGCGCGCTGGCGGTCGGAGTCGGTGGGGGCGGCGAGGGGGCGGGCGAGGCGGAAGCCGACGAACTTGGCGTCGGTGAGGTACCAGATCGACTTGGGCAGCTGGGGGTCTTGCACCTTCCAGTTGGCGTTCGAGCCGCGGCGGGCGGCGGAGCGCAGGCGGTCGGGGTCGTCGTCCCAGGACCCGCCGCGCACGACGCGCGGGTAGAGCTGCGTGGGCCAGTTGCAGGGGTTCGACGCGAGCTGGTCCTTGGCGCGCGCGTAGAAGTCCTTGTCGTGCTGGTCGAGCACCCACTCGGCCACGTTGCCGTGCATGTCGTAGAGGCCCCACGGGTTGGGCTTCTTCTGCTTCACCTTCTGGTACTTGCCGTCGGCATTGTCGAAGTACCACGCGTGCTCGCCCAGCGCCTGCGCGTCGTCGCCGAAGGAGTAGGCGGTCTTCGTGCCTGCGCGGCAGGCGTACTCCCACTCGGCCTCGGTGGGCAGGCGGTAGAAGCGGCCGGTCTTCATCGAGAGCCACTTGGTGTAGTGGCGCGCGGCGAACTCGGTCATGCACACGGCGGGAAAGCCCTCGACGCCCATGCCGAAGTCCATCGGCACGTAGGGCGGCGTGGGGCGGCTCACGGCGTCGGCCCATGAGTCGTTGGCGCCGGCGGCGAAGCGGCCCGACTTGCGCAGCTCGATGTCGAGCTTGAACTGGAACAGGCGGAACTCGTCCCACGTGAGCTCGTGCTCCTCGAGCCAGAAGGGCGCGATCTCGACCTCGTGCACGGGGCCCTCGTCGGGCTTGCGCTCCGCCTCGCCGTCGGGACTGCCCATGGCGAACTTGCCGCCGGGAATCGGGAGCATGGTGAAGCTCACGTCGGATCCCGGGATGCGCTCGACGTAGCGCTTCATGTCCTTCTCGCTCGCGGCCTCGGCGTCGGGGTTGGGGAGCGGCGCGGGCAGGCCCGCGGGCATGTCCGGATAGACGAAGACCTCGCCCTGCGGGGCGATGGGGAGCGCGAGCGCGACGGCGGCGAGGGCGGGCGTGAGCATCGCAGCAGAGGTTAGGCTGCTCGCGCCATCCCGTCACCGGAGGCCCTGTATGGAAATCGTGCGAAGCTCGCGTGGGAAGCTCGTCTGGCTCGCGCTGGGGCTGTTTCTCGCCGGCTGCGCGGCTCCGCAGCGCTTCGAGTTCGAGGA
>CAITGX010000380.1 GCA_903892045.1 uncultured Planctomycetota bacterium
GAACCTTTCGAACGCGCTCACTCTCACCTACATGCCGTAGCGCAACGGCCACAGTCGCGTCTGCTTCAGCCAGCGGGCTCGCTGCGCTCGCCCTCGGGGGATCCTCGCGAAAGACGCCAAGGCGTCGTCCGCGCCGCCGCGCGCGATCAGCGCGGCGAGAGGTGCAGGTTGCGGCTGTGGGCGGTGACGTCCCACGGGGCGGGCTCGCCGCCTAGGTACTCGTGGAAGAAGTCGAGGTGCGCGTTGTAGTAAAACGCCATCTCGTGCCACGCGGGCCAGTGGCCGGCGTTGGGGAGCACGACCAGACGCGCGGGCACGCCGCGCTTTCGGAGCGCGGTGTAGTACTGCAGGCTCTGCGTGTACGGCACGCGGTAATCGAGCTCGCCGGTGATCACGAGCGACGGCGTCGAGAAGTTGCGCACGAAGTTCGACGGCGACCAGCGCTCGTAGAGCTCGCTCGTCCACGGCGTGCCTTCGAGGTCGTGCTCGGGGAACCACAGCTCCTCCGTGGCGCCGTAGAAGGAGCGCAGGTCGTAGAGCCCCATCATCGCGGCGTTGCAGCGGAAGCGATTCGTGTGGCCCTGCATCCACATCGCCATGTAGCCGCCGTAGCTCCAGCCCATCACGCCCATGCGCGTGCGATCGACGAACGGCAGCTGCTCGAGCTGGTCGCACACGGCCATCAGGTCGTCGAAGGGACGGCCACCCCACTCGCCCGTGATCGCGTCGGTGAAGTCCTGACCGTAGCCGGTCGAGCCCGCGGGGTTGCAGAACGCGACCACGTAGCCCTTGCCGGGGTAGACCTGCCAGTCGCCGCGGAAGGCGTCGGTCCACTGCGACTGCGGGCCGCCGTGCACGTTGAGCACCAGCGGATAGCGCTTCGACGGGTCGAAGCCGTGCGGCGTGACGACGAAGGTGTGCACCTTGCGGCCGTCAGCGCCCTCGAGCCACAGCTCCTGCGCCGGCCGGATGTCGACCTCGGACGCGACCGCGGCGTTGAATCCCGTGAGGCAGCGGCGCGTCTCGCCGCTGGCGACGAACAGCTCCGTGGGCTCGCCGACGCTGCGGTGCGCGTACACGACCTCGCCCCGCGCACCGAGCTCCCAGCCCGCGATGAAACCGTGGCGCAGCACGAGCGCGGGCTCGCCGCCGCCGACGCCGATGCGATAGAGCGGGTTGCGGCCGTGATGTTCAGCCTGGAACACGAGTTCCTTGCTGTCGGGCACCCAGCGCATGTCCTCGACCATGTCATCGAAGCCGCCGCGCTCCGTGAGGTAGCGCACCGCGCCGCTCGCGCGCTCGTACAGCGCGAGACGCTTCAGGTCGCTCTCGTAGCCGGGCGTCGCCTGGCTCTGGAACGCGATCCACTTGCCGTCGGGCGAGTACAGCGGCCCGCCGTCCCAGCCGTCGTTCGCGTCCGTGAGGTTGCGCGCGCTCGCGCTGCCGTCGATCGGAACGACCCACAGGTCTGAGTTCGTCGAGCTGGCCTGCTCGGCGTCGTGGTTGGAGACGAAGCACAGCTCCTTGCCGTCGGGCGACCACGCGAAGCCGCGACCGCCGAGCGAGAAGGCCGGGGCGTCGAACTCGCCCGGCGTCAGGTCGCGCACGAGCGCGCCGCTCGTCGCATCGACCAGCACGATGTGCGTGCGCTTGCCTTGGTGCCAGCTCGTCCAGTGGCGGTAGAGCAGCTCGTCGGCGACGCGCACCTGCAGCTTGCCCTCGAGCCCCTTGGCGATGCGACCGTTGCAGGCCTCGTCGAGCCCGCACTCCGGCCACAGCTCCACCGTGGCGGCCATGTGCTGGCCATCGGGCGACCACGCGAAGCCGCCGATGCCGAGCGCGCTCGACGTCAGCTGCCGCGGCTCTCCACCGTCGAGCGGCATGGTCCACACCTGCATCGAGCCGCTGCGTGCGGAGAGGAACGCCACCGAGCGCCCGTCCGGCGCCACCTGCGGGTCGGTGTCGTTGTTGCGACCCGAAGTGAGCTGGCGCAGCCCGCTGCCATCCGTGCGCACAGCCCACAGCTCCGACCAGCTCTTCCCCGCCGCGAGCTCGTAGCGCCGCACGCCGAACACGGCGAGCGAGCCATCCGGCGTGAGGCTCGGCGCTCCGACCGTGGCGCAGCGATAGAAGTCGGAGATCTCGAAGGCGCGCTTCGCGGCCGCGCCGGGCCCGTCGGCCCAGCTCGCCTCGCCGAGGGTGGCCCCGCCGCCCCCCGATGCCGCGCATCCCGCCAGCGCGAGCACCCCCGCTGCCAGCCAAGCCCCCAGACCGCTCGCCCGCACCGCCCTCCGCTGGCTTTCCCGCTCGTTCGTCATGGTCGCCGCGAGCCTACGAGCCACTCCACAGCCCCGCCACCCCGCCGCGTACCGCCGGAGGGCCTCGGAAAGGGGCGGCCCGTCGCGCTACCCCCGCAGCGCGACGGGCCCCAAGCCATCCATGCACCTCCATGGACGGGGGGGCCGGGAAGAAAGTTCCAGCCCGCTTAGGAAATTTCATTCCGAGGGGCACAGCGTATCGACAGCGTCATGACCATTTTGCAATCTCCTACCCGTCGAGCGAGCGCGCCCGCAGCCCGCACGGCCTACCCCCCCCAAGAATCCTCTTTTCCTCGCACTGCTTGCGGCACTCGCCGCCCACCGCCCCAAGAGACCATCTAATGCAACTTCTTTCTTCTCGCCCCATCTTCAGCTCAATCGCCGCCTTCGCCCTCGCCCTCCCGGCCCTCGCCCAGACCGCCACCCTCCACGACGGCACGGTTCTCACGCTCAAGCAGCCGCTCGAGCTGTTCCTCACCGAGGGTCCGGTCTGGGATCTGGATGTCGCCTCGCGCAGCCTCGACGTCACCGGGCGCCTCGTCACGATTCCCGCCTCCATCAACGGCGTGCCGTTCGGAATCGTCGGCACGGCCGTCACGGACGCCAACGGTGTAGCCCAAGGTGGCATCAACGCCGCCAACTTCGACCGCCTTGCCGACGCCAACGCGGTCGGTCGCGACGCCCACGCCCTGCTCGGCGGGGCCGCTCGCCCGCTCTTCTCGACCGCGGAAGCGCGTCGCACGGACGCGAGCGCTCCGGCGAGCCGCAACGCCACCGCCCAAGCCGCGATCGAGGCGCGCTACTTCGACTACGTGCGTTCGGCCTACCCCTTCCACGCGGCCGTGCTCCCCGCGGACTTCCTCGACCGCGCTGGCGTGCGCGGCGTCGACAGTTCCACTTGGGTGTACCCGTCGGTCGCCGGCAGCACGCTGAAGTCGCAGGGACACACCTACCTCGACAGCCTCGGCCGCGAGTACCTGATCCCCGACGTCGAGAGCTCGCTTGAGCACGCGGAGAACATCTCGATCGGCATGATCCGCTCGGCTCACCCGGGCAATGCCACGGTCCCGCCGTCGTTCGTGATCGGCAACATGCTCTACATCATGAACCAGGACCCGCGCTTCCCCGCGCACATCCTGAGCCTGACGGCCACCGAGCTGCCGCGCGCAACCTTCTTCTCCATGGTGGTCGGCAACGAGGTCACCGTCACGGGCCACGCGGTCGGCGAGTACGTGCTCTTCGCCCAGAACGTCGAGACGGCGATGGTAGATCCCGCCGCGCCGGTGACGGTCACGGCCGACACCTGGTTCTTCAAGAACAGCGGCAACGAGATCCGCGTGCGCGGCACCGTCTCGCAGCCCGCGGGCATCGCCCTGCAGGTTCGCATTGGCACGCGCGTGTGGAACGTCGCGACCGTGGTCGATCCCTTGACCGGGCTCGGCACCTATGACTTCCGCACCAAGGGAGAGATCAACGTCGCTGCGGTCGCGACGGTCACGATCGAGGCGCGTCAGACCAACAGCATCGCGGGCGCGGCCCCGGCCTTCGCGCAGACCTTCCTGCGCGCGCAGCTGCCCTGAGCGATGCAGAGTTCGGCTCCGCGAGGGACGTCCAAGGGTTGCGGACGGCTCCTCGCGGCAGCGCCTGCGAGGCCCGCGGGTCGGAAAAATCTTCCGACTCGCGGGCCTTCGGCATGAGAAGGGCGTCATGAGCGCGAGAGCGGGCGCCGCCTTCGATTGCAATTTCCTAGGTCGATCGGGCCCCCTCCCCCCCGCAGGAGCTCCCGGGCGGCGTGCAGGCCGGCGCTGTGCCGGACTGCTTCCTCCTCAACTGACTCCACGCAACCTCCATGCAAGCCACCCTCCGCTCTGCCCTCCTCGCCTCCACGTTCCTGCTCGGCGGCCTCGCCGCACCGGGCCTGGCCCAGACCGCGACCCTCGCCGACGGCCGGGTCCTGAGCCTCAAGACACCCCTCGAGCTCTTCATCACCGAAGGCCCGATCTGGGACATCAATACGAGCGCGAAGTCGGTCACCGTGACGGGCAAGACCGTCACGATCCCGGCCGTGATCAACGGCGTCCCGTTCACCATCGGCGGCACGGCCGTCACCAGCGCGGCCGGAGAGATCGTCGACGGCATCGGCGCTCACAACTTCGACCGCCTGCTCGACGAGAACGCCGTCGGGCGCGACGTCACGCCGCTGCAACGCGGCGCCGTGCGCTCGCTGTTCTCGACCACCGAGAACCTGCGTCAGGATGCGCTGCGCCCGGTGACGCGCAACGCGACGGTCCAGCAGCAGCTGGAGGCGAACTACTTCTCCACCACGCGCGACCTGATTCCGCTGCACCCCACCGTGCTCGGGCCGAACTTCGGCTCGCTGACGGGTTTCCTCCAGACCGAGAGCACGGGCTGGGTCTACCCGCAATCGAGCGGTGGCACTTTCAAGTCAGCCGGTCACGTGTACCTCGACTCGGCCGGCAACCGCTTCCTGATCCCCGACGAGGAGGCGGTCCTCGAACTCGCCGAGAACGTGGCCGGCGGCGTGGTCACCTCGGTCCACCCCGGCGGCAATGGCGTCCCGCCGTCCTTCACGATGGGCAACCTGCTCGTGGTCTTCAACCAGGACCCGCGCTTCCCCGCGAGCACCATCGGGCTCGTCGGCACCGAGATCCCGCGCAGCATCTTCCTGCAGCAGGCCGTTGGCCAGGAGATCACGGTCGTGGGCTACATGGTCAGCGAGCACGTGCTCTTCGCCAACGATGTCGAGACCTCGCTGGTCGACCCGACGGCGCCGATCGCGGTGGTGCCCCAGCAGTGGCTGTTCAAGAACTCGGGCAACGAGATCCGCATCCGCGGCATCGTCGACCGTCCGCAGGGCATCGCGCTCACGGCGCGCATTCTCAACCAAACCTTCCCCGTCACGCTGGTGACGGATCCGGTGACGGGTGGCGCGACGTTCGACTTCCGCACCAAGGGTCAGGTCAACGTCTCCCAGGTGACCCAGGTCATCCTCGAGGCGCGCTACGTCGGCGCTCCGGCCGGCACGCCGCTCGCCTTCCAGCAGACCTACTTGCGCTCCGTCGTCGCCCCCTGAACCGGGCCTCGGCGTCAGCTCTCCACCAGAGGGCGGTTCCCGCAGACTGCGGGGCCGCCCTCCGGTCTTTTTCTGGAGCAGCTCCTACACTGTCGCGCCGTGCGGCTCCTGATCCATCTCCTCGTGCTCGTTGCAGCCTCGGCCGAGAGCGCGAGTGCGCGACAGCGACCCGACGGCATCGCGGCGCTGCTCGAGGCGAGCTGCGTGAAGTGCCACTCGGGGGACGACGCCGAGGGCGAGCTGCGGCTCGATCGCTTGCTCGCGACGAAGGCGGGTGAGCTCGACCTCGCGCTGCTGCGCTCGATCTCGGCCGAGCTGCGCTCGGGGCGCATGCCGCCGCGCAAGGCGGGCAAGCCGAGGCCTGAGCACGTGGCGAGCGCGCTTGCGTGGATCGACGCCGAGCTCGCGCGCGCGAGCGATCCCGGGCGCCCGGCGCTGCGACGGCTGAACCGGCGCGAGTACGAGAACAGCGTGGCCGACCTGTGCGGCGTGCGTTTCGACACGCAGGGCTGGTTCCCGCCCGACGAGGTGGGCTACGGCTTCGACTCGATCGGCGACGTGCTGTCGATGCCCGATGTCCTCCTCGAGAAGTACGTCGTGGCGGCCGAGCGCATCGCGGCGCAGGCGATTCTCGTCGCCGACGACGAGAACCCTTGGGCCGTGCGCGTCCCCGACAGCGCCATCGTCCACAC
>CAITGX010000381.1 GCA_903892045.1 uncultured Planctomycetota bacterium
CGACGTCCGGCGAACCGCTTGCGGGCCCGTTCACGGTGGCCGGCTGCCTGCCGATCTGTGCGCGGTGGTGCGGGCGTCCGGGTTGCGGCCGAAGGTGGTGCCGCGGTAGGCGGCGGCGTGGGTGTGCCCCGAGCCCCGGGTCGGGGATCACTGCGCGCGCTGCGGCGCTTCGAGCAGAAGGGCCCGCGTCTGACCGACGATGCCCAGGCGCCAGTCCGATCGCGGACCATTGGGCAGCGGATGGCCGCCCTCGACGGTCACCATCCGCACATGGACCTGTCGACCGGGCTGGTCGACGAGGGTCGCGCGACCGTCGCGGAAAATCGACAGCAGCGCGGAGTCGCTTTGCACCTCCAGGGCGAGATCGCTGCGGGTCCATCTCTCCAACGGCAACTTGTCGAGCCCCTCGACCTCGAGTTCGAGGCAACGGGCGTCGGGCTCCGAGCGAGTCTCGAGTTCATGCCAGCCGGGGGACCCGACGATGGCGGCTACCCCGTAGGCGTCGGCCGAGCGCCACCGACGGAAGGGGATGAACTGCAGGTCGTAGCTCGCGTCCCCAAGGTCGTCGAAGCGGGCGATTCCGTCCTCACCGGTGTAGGCGCGGCTGCGTGCAGCCAGGCGTCGACCGCCGCGGATCACCTTGTCGTCGACCACGGCCTCGATCAGCGCGCCGGGAACGAAGAACCCGCGGTCGTCCGTGACCCGGACCTGGAGCGTCGCTGCGGCCTCGAGCACGAGGATCCACGGCTGCTGAGTGGGTAGGTCGCTGCTACGCCATTCGCCGGCGGCGAGCCCGGGAGCCGTGACCGCGAGATCCCGATACACACCCTCGAGAAGGGCCTGACCGAGCTCATTCGTGCGAAACCACGTGGAACCTGAGGAGTCGTCGGCGCGCACGATCGCGCCGGGCACGGGCGTTCCCGCCGTGGTGCGCACCTGCACCTCGATGCCGGTCGTTGTCGGCGCTTCGCCAGCGGGCGCGGTGTCCGTCATCGGGGTCGGCGGCGCGGGGCGCCGTGCCGTGGTCTCGGCTGGCGTGACCGAGACGGATTGCGGATCGGGCGGCTGGCGCCAGCGCGAACTCGGCGCCGGCGGCTCCGGGGTCTGCGACGTGCCGCTCCAGGTCAACCCGGCCACGAGGCATGCCGCGACGAGGATCGCGGTCACCAGCAGAGTGTTCCGGGTCTTGGGGCTCATGATCGAGGGCACGGCGGTGCGAGCCCGTGGCGTGCGAGGCGGACGGCGGCCGTTCCGGCGCCCGTCCACGTCTCGCGACCGGTTCCGCCGCGTCAGTCTACGCAGACCTGGAGTTGGCCGCCGTCGCCGTCGTTGGGCTGGCGGCGCGCAGTAGCGCGTCCACCTCAGCCTGGGCCTGCGGGCTCGTGTCGCTCATTGCGCGCCGCAGCACAGTCGCGCGCTTCTCGCCCGCCGACCCCGCCTCGCCGCGCGCGCCCTTCTCAGTGCTTCTTCGGCGTCTGGAAGATGTGGACAGCCATGTTGTGCACAGCCTCCGCGGCTTCCATCAACGCTTCGGGCAGCGTCGGGTGCGCGTGGATCGTCTGCGCGAGGTCGTTGACCGTTGCGCCCATCTCGATCGCGAGCGCGGCTTCGGCGATGAGCTCGGTGACTTCGGGGCCGATCATGTGCACGCCGAGGACCTTGTCGGTCTTGGCGTCGGCGATGACCTTGCACCAGC
>CAITGX010000382.1 GCA_903892045.1 uncultured Planctomycetota bacterium
CTCGCCGCGCTCCAAGCCTTGCGCGCGCAGCACGTTCGTGTGGTCGATCTGCAGGATCGAGTTCTTCTTCACGACGCCGAACAGCACGAGGATGCCGAGTGCGGAATACAGGTTGAGCGTGCCATCGACGAGCCACAGCGAAGCGAGCGCGAAAGGTACCGAGAGCGGCAGCGAGAGCAGGATCGTCAGCGGGTGGACGAGGCTCTCGAACTGCGACGCGAGGATCAGGTACATGAACACGACCGAGAGCACGAAGGCGATGATCAGCTCGTCGAACGTGCGCTGCAGCTCGCGGCTGCGGCCGAGCAGCGTGGTCGTGTAGGCGGGCGGCATGTCGAGCTCGTCCGCCGTCTCCTGCAGCAGGTCGAGCTGGTTGCCGAGCGCGAAGCCCGGGGCCACGCCGCCGCGCACCGAGACCATGCGCTGGCGGTTGAGGCGATCGATGCGCGAGGCCGCGAGCGCGGGCTCGACGGTGGCGAGGTTCGAGAGCTCGACCGGCGTGCCGTCGCGGCTGGAGAGCAGCAGCGCGTCCACGAGCTCCGGCCGATCGCGATCGCGCTCCTCGAGGCGCAGGCGCACGTCGTAATTCTCGCCGGTCTGGGGATCGCGGAAGCGCGAAACTTCTTCGGCGCCACCGACGAGCAGGCGCAGAGCGGTGCCGATGTCGCGCGCACGCACGCCCAAGTCCGCGGCGCGCTCGCGATCGATCGAGACGCGCAGCTCGGGTCGATTGAGGCGCAGCGACGTGTCGAGGCCGCGGAACCCGCCCTTCTCGTTCGCGCGGTTGCGCAGCTCCTCGGAGTAGCGCGCGAGCTGCTCGAGCTCAGGCCCGCGGATCACGAAGTCGATGTCGAACGGGCCGCCGCCGACCGAGAAGGACTGGAAGTTACGAACTTGGCAGCGCAGGTCGCGAAAGCGCCTCAGCTTGCCGTCGATCGCCGTCATCACGTCGGCCTGAGAGTAGTTGCCCTCGAAGGCCGCGCCTGGATCGCCAGCGAGCGTCGAGCGCCACAGCCGCCCGAGGCTGAAGAGTCGCTCCGCGTGCGGCGCGATGCGCACGTACACGGAACCCGTGTTCGTCTGTCCGAGGAAGCCGCCGCCGTTCGTGACGAGCACGTCGCGCACGCCCGGCGTGGAGCGGATCTCGGCCTCCACGGCCGCGAGCGCCTCGTCCATGGCGGCGACGCTCGTGCCCTCGGGGGCATTGACGTTGACCGAGAACTCGGCCTCGTCCACGTCGGCCGGCACGAACTCGCGCGGGACATTGGCGAGCAACGGGAAGGACGCCCCCACGACGGCCAGTGCGAGCACGGAGAGCACGATGCGGTGGCGCATCGACCAGCGCAGCATCGCGTCGTAGGCGCGCTCGATCCACGCGTAGAAGCCGACGCGGGACTCGGCGACCGTGCCAGCGTGCTTTCCGGGCTTCAGCAGCCGCGCCGCCATCATCGGCGTGAGCGTGAACGACACGAACAGGCTGACCAGCACCGCCACCGCCGCGGTGATGCCGAACTGGTAGAGGAAGCGGCCCGCGATGCTCGACATGAACGAGACGGGCACGAAGATCACGACGAGGCTGAGCGTCGTCGCCAGCACCGCGAGCCCGATC
>CAITGX010000383.1 GCA_903892045.1 uncultured Planctomycetota bacterium
GAACTGGGACATCATCGCCGGCAACGCCGTCGGCCCGATCGTGCTGACGAGCGCCAGCGCAGCGATCCTCGGCAACACCGGAGCCTCTTCGCTCGGCTCCTCGGACGCCAACGCCAACTTCAGCTATTAGGCCGCGCAAGGAAACCCACCATGAAGCTCCTCTCTCTCATGGCGTGCCTCGTGCTGGCCCTCGCGGGGCTGGCGCCGGCGCAGTCGAACGTGGCGCCGGCGCAGAAGTTTGGCTGGCAGGAAAACACGGGCTGGATGAACTGGCGCGATGCCAACGGCACGACGCAGGGCGTCGTGATCGGCACGACCTTCCTGCGCGGCTTCGCGTGGGGCGAGAACATCGGCTGGATCAACTTCGGCGATGGCACGCCGAGCAACGGCACCAGCTACACGAACCTCAGCGGCAACGACTTCGGCGTCAACGTCGGCGCCACGGGGCTGCTCACCGGACTCGCTTGGGGCGAGAACGTCGGCTGGATCAACTTCGGGCCCTTCGCCTCGCTCCCCGCGGCGCAGCAGGCGCGCGTCGACCTTCCGGCCGCGCGCATCCGCGGCTTTGCGTGGGGCGAGAACATCGGCTGGCTCAACCTCGACGACGCCTCGAAGTTCGTGGGCCTCGACTGCCCCGATACCGACGGCGACGGCGTCAACAACTGCGTCGACGGCTGCCCCAACGATCCGGCGAAGACCGCGCCGGGCCAGTGCGGCTGCGGCGTGGCCGACACGGACACCGATGGTGACGGCACCGCGAACTGCAACGACGGCTGCCCCAACGATCCGCTGAAGGTCGCGCCGGGCGCGTGCGGCTGTGGCGTCGCCGACACGGACTCCGACGGCGACGGCACGCCCAACTGCAACGACGGCTGCCCCAACGATCCGGCCAAGCTCGCGCCGGGCATCTGCGGCTGCGGCGTCGCGGACACCGACACGGACGGCGACACCGTCGCGGGCTGCATCGACAACTGCCCCACGGTGGCGAACACGAACCAGCTCGACTCGGACGGCGACCAGCGCGGCAACGTCTGCGACAACTGCCCGAGCGTGTCGAACAACAACCAGGCGGACGCCGACGGCGACGGCCGCGGCAACGTGTGCGACAACTGCCCCACGGTCGCCAACTCGAACCAGCTCGACTCCGACGGCGACGGCACGGGCAATGCCTGCGACGGCTGCCCCAACGATCCGAACAAGGTCGCGGCCGGCGTGTGCGGCTGCGGCGTGGCGGACGCGGACTCCGACGGCGACGGAACGCTCAACTGCCTCGACGGCTGCCCCAACGATCCGCTCAAGGTCGCGCCGGGCATCTGCGGCTGCGGCGTGGCCGACACGGACACGGACCTCGACGGCGTGGCGGACTGCCTCGACAACTGCGACGCGATCGCGAACCCGGGCCAGGCCGACTGCGACAGCGACGGCGTGGGCAACGTGTGCGAGCTCGCGGCGGGCACGCAGTGGGACACGAACGGCAACGGCGCGCCCGACCAGTGCGAGGCCTGCCCGAACGTGATCAGCTACTGCACCGCGGGCACGACCACGAACGGCTGCGCGGCGACGATGTCGGCGACGGGCACTCCGAGCCTCGCGGCGGCGTCGGGCTTCGTGCTGCGCGCGACGGGCGTCGAAGGCCAGAAGACGGGTCTGCTCTTCTACGGCATCTTCGGGCCGAACAACGCGCCGTGGGCTCCGGGCAGCTCGAGCCGGCTGTGCGTGCGCTCGCCCGTGCAGCGCCTGTCGAGCACCTCGACCGGCGGCACGGCGAACCTCTGCAACGGCGTGATCGCGCAGGACTTCCGCGCCTACCTCGCCGCCAACCCCGGCTCGCTCGGCCAGCCCTTCGCGCCGGGCGTCGTGGTGAACGCGCAGGCGTGGTTTAGAGACCCGCCCGCTCCGGGCACGACCAACCTCTCGAACGGCTTGCAGTTCACGATGTGCCCGTAGGGCACCCGGTGACCTGCGCGCTCGTTCTCTTGGTTAGGTCTCTGCCCTCCGCTGGCGGATGTGCGGAACCACCTCAGCCGCGGCCTCGCCTGCGGCGGAGGCCTTGGGGGATCCTCTCGCGGAGACGCCAAGGCGTCTCCGCGTCCCGGCGACCAGCGCCGGGAACGAGGCTTACCTTCCGCGATCCGCCCGCTCCGGGCACGACCAACCTCTCGAACGGCTTGCAGTTCACCATGTGCCCCTGAGCACCGCGTGACAGCGGCGAAACGGCGCAGGGCGTCCCGAAGGGGGCGCCCGGCACTGTTGTCGGAAAGGCACATCGAGCGAGGTTTCGCTTCCGCCGGATGACAAGGACAGGGCTGGTGGGGCTCGATGCGGACAAGCGCATCCGGCGTGACAGTCCATACGAAGACTCACTCGTGCTCGAGGCTGAATTCCGCCGCATCCAGTTGAGAATCTTCCCGCCCATGAAGACTCGCGTTGTCCTTGCCGCTCTCGCTCTCGGCGCGTCCGGTACCGCTCTCGCGCAGGCCACGTTCACTCCGATTCCGAACGCGAGCGGCGTGCCGGGCTCGAACCAGAACGGGTGCTGGGTTTCGGGCGGCACGGGGTACTCGACGGCGCGGCTGAGCGCGGACGGCAGCACCGTGGCGCTCACGATCTACCGCGGCGGAGCGACGAGCGGGGTCGTCGAACGCGACTTCGCGGTCTGGACGCCAAGCGGCGGGACACAGGTGATCGGCTCACCGATCGGGCAGGGCGCGGCGTTCGGTTACGGAGTCACCGGTATCTCGGCGGACGGCTCGTTCGTGTGCGGCACGGAGTGGATTTGGCGCCGCATCGGGGGCTTCCAGTCGCTCGAGAGCACACTCAACCCGTGGGGCTTCGCGCTGCTCTTCGGATGCAACGACGCGGGCACCGTCGTCGGCGGCTTCCGGCCCTCGAACGCCGCGATTCCCTACCCGGGCGACGTCTTTCGTTGGCAGCTGAACCAAGGCGCGCCGCAGTACTTTCCGCGCGATGCCCAGCACCCCGAGGGCTACTTCCTCTTCGGCTGCATCAGCGGGGACGGCAACGTCGTGGGCGGAGCGACCTGGGCCCCGAGCGCGCAGTACTACCAGACCTACGCGGGCGCGCTTCTCACGCCGTCGGGCGTCACGCTCATCACGCCGGAGAGCGTCGGCAACAGCACGCTGGTGAACGACCTCTCGTTCGACGGCAGCGTCGCCGTTGGGCAGGCGAGCCTGCCGGGACCGCTCGGTGGATTCGGGTTGGTGCCGTTCCGCTGGACGGCGGAGTTTGACCTCGAGGTGCTGCCGATCCCGGGGAGCTCGGGGGCCGCGAGCGCCTGTGACGCGAGCGGCGATACGGTCGTGGGCACCTGCCTGAGCTTCGGTACGGCGGGCTCAAGCCCGTTCCTGTGGCGGTCGAACGGCGGCACCGTCGACCTGCAGAGCGAGCTCACGAACAACTTCGGGCTCGGCGCCGCGCTGCAGGGCTGGACGCTGCTCACGGCCTCCGACATCTCGGCCGACGGGCGCGTGATCGTCGGCACGGCGCGCAACCCGCTGGGCTGTGAACAGGCCTTCGTCGTGCGCTTTCCCCTGCCCGCCCCGGCTAGCTACTGCACTGCGGGTACCACGAGCAGCGGCTGCAACGCGACGTTGGGCTGGAGCGGCACTCCGCGCGCCTCGGGTGCGCCGGGCAGCTTCGTGCTCACCTGCGGCGGGGTGGAAGGGCAGCGACAGGGCCTGATCTTCTACGGCACGCAGGGGCGCACCGCGTTGCCGTGGGGCGCGAGCTCGAGCTTCCTGTGCGTGCGTCCGCCGACCCAGCGCAGCGCCACGCAGTCCAGCCAAGGCACGCTTGGCGCCTGCAATGGCACGCTGACCTTCGATCCGCTGCTGTTCGCGCAAGCGAACCCGACCGCGCTTGGCCTGCCGTTGCAGGCGGGAACGACGCTGCAGTTCCAAGGCTGGTTCCGCGACCCGCCGAGCCCGAAGTCGACGCTGCTTTCCAACGCGCTCGAAGTGGTGTTCCAGCCCTGAGAGCGAGACACGTCGGACCAAGTGCACGCAGGGCGTCCCGAACGGGGCGCCCTGCGCTGTTTTGTGAGCCTCGGCCGGTCGAGGTTACTTCAGCGAAGCCAGTTCGAGGACGAAGCGGTACTTCACGTCGCCCTTGAGGAGGCGCGCGTAGGCGTCGTCGAGCTTTGCGGCGGGGATGAGCTCGATGTCCGAAGCGATGCCGTGCTGGGCGCAGAAGTCGAGCATCTCTTGTGTCTCGCGGATGCCGCCGATGGCGGAGCCGGCGAGGCGACGGCGCTTGAAGAGCAGGCTGAAGACGCCGAGCGGGATGGGCTCGGCCGGGGCGCCGACGAGCACCATCGAGCCGTCGAGCTTCAGGTGCTCGAGGTAGGCGTTGAGGTCGTGCGGGGCGGAGACGGTGTCGAGGATGAAGTCGAACGTGCCGAGCTGGGCAGTCATCGCCGCGGGATCGCTGGAGAGGATCACGTCGTGCGCGCCGAGGCGCAGCGCGTCGGCGCGCTTGCGCTCCGAGGTCGTGAAGAGCACCACGTGTGCGCCCATGGCGCGCGCGAACTTGACGGCCATGTGGCCGAGGCCGCCGAGGCCCACGACGCCGACCTTGTGGCCGGGCCCGACCTTCCAATGGCGCAGCGGCGAGTAGGTCGTGATGCCAGCGCACAAGAGCGGGGCCGCGCGCGCGGGGTCGATGCTCGCGGGGACCTTCAGCACGAACGACTGGTCGACGACGATCGCGTCGGAGTAGCCGCCCATCGTCACGCCCCCGAGGTGCTTGTCGGGGAAGTTGTAGGTGAAGGTCGGCATGGTGGCGCAGTACTGCTCCTCGCCCGCCTTGCACTGCGGGCAGGTGCGGCAGGAGTCGACCATGCAGCCGACCGCGGCCATGTCGCCAACGGCGAACTTGCGCACGTTCGCGCCGACGCGTGCGACGCGCCCGACGATCTCGTGACCGGGGACGCAGGGGTAGACCGTCGGCATGACGCTCTTCCACTCGTCGCGGACTTGGTGCAGGTCCGAGTGGCAGATGCCGCAGTAGAGAACCTCGATCTGGACGTCGTCGGGGCCCGGCGCGCGGCGCTGGATGGAGAGCGGGGCGAACCGGGCGGTGGGGCTCGAGGCTCCCACAGCCTTGGAAGAGAACGTGACGGGGTTGGACATGGTGCTCGCAGTGGACATCGTCTGGGTGGGCCGAAGAAGAACCGGGAGGCGGCGAGAGTGTGCGTGAAGGGGCGCGCGCTGGCAATGCGGCGCGCTGCGCGCGGAAAAGAGGGCGCCAGACTTCCAAGTTGGCGAAGGGCGGCTAGAACTCTGCCTGCGCGGGGCGCGGCGAGTTTCTCTCGGCGACGGGGAAGAGCCCTGCTCGCGCGGCGTGAATGTCGATTTCAGACGGGGCGGACGCCTGTCCGCAGCTTTCGATTTGGAGAGCGGGTTGAACGGCACGGCAGGAACTCTGGACGGGGCGAGCGAGTGTGCGCTCGCCAGCGAATGGATCGGCGTGGACGGCAGCTTCCAGCTGCGGGTGCCGCCTGAGGTGTGTGCGCTGCGCGTGACCGGCGGGCTGGCGCTGCGCACGCTCGAAGTGCATGGCGGAGAGCGACTCCACACGCTCGACCTCTCCGCGCTCGCCGACGACCTCGTGCTGCACGTGTGCAGGCTGCCGGCCCTGCGTCGCATCGTGCTGCCCACAGGCGCCGGCTGCCGGGTGCATGTGGAGCTGCCGTCGCAGCCCTCGCTGCACCTCGAAGGCGACCTGCGCTGGCTCGATGCGTGCTGGATGGAGAGCTGGGGCCACCGCGAGCTCAACGCGGCGTGGAACGAGCGCTCGCCGTCCCTGCGCCCGGGCGTGCTGCGCGGAGCGTGGATCGGCTGCGCGGACCAGCTTCCCGCGGACGTTCAGTTCGCGCACGTTCTCGACGCGCCGGGACGCCGGGTCGACCTGTCGCGGGCGCCCAAGCTCGCGGTCCTGCTCTCGGAGCACCTGTTCGTGATCGACCGCTCGGGCGCGACGCCGCGCGCCGTGCCGATCGAGGAGCTGCGCGACGATGCGACGAAGGCGCGTGCGAGAGCTTCGGCCCAGCCGATGAAGCCGGGCGTCGAGCAGGTGTTCCTCGGAGTCCTGTCGGTGCTCGAAGCCGGCGAACGCCCGGAAGACCGCGAGCTTCAGGACTTCGCTCAGGCCTGTGGCTCGCATCCGCTGCGGGCGATGGAGGCCCTGGCCGCGCTCCCGGCCACGGTCGACCCCGCGCTCCTGTGGAAGCTGCGCCGGCTGATCTCGGACGCGCACCTCGCGCACAAGCACCTGCGCCGCACGGCGTGGCACTGGGAGTTCCTGACCGATCAGATCGACCGCGTGTGGACGTCCGACATGCGGCTGTGGCTGCGTTGCCGGCCGCACGTGGCGGCGGCCTACAGCTTCGAACGCGACGTGATGCGCTCGAGCTCCGATCCCGACCATCTCGCGGCCGTGGCGCGCGCCCTGATCGACCCGGCCCTCGCGACGCTGGTGCAGCCCACGATGGCGCGCGGCGGTCCGGCGCTCGACCTGCTCGGGCTGCTCGGCTGGCAGCTCGAGAACGGCCTCCCGAAGGGCACCTATTTCCGGCGCCGCAAGGACCGCGACCGGTGGCAGACCGACGAGCACGACCGGCAACGTCGCAAGGGCCCGCCGTGCGAGTACAGCACGGGCTCGACGCCCGAGAACTTGCAAGCCATCGGCGTCGTGCTGCGGATGCTCGTGCGACTTCACCACGATCCCGCGACGGTTCCGCTGCGCGGGCTGCTCGTGCGCTGGATCCGGGCGCGCCTGACGGATGGCTCGGGCGTCGAGCTGCTCGGCGCCATGCACCGCCTCGGATCGGACGCCGCGCTGTCGGCGCTCGCGGCCCTGATCGCAGAACCCGCGGTTCCCGACAAGCTGCGCGCTCGCGCGGTCACCGCCAGCCTCGCCCCGCGCGAGGGCAACTACCTCTCCTGACTCTCGCCCCCGCACCACCATGCACTCGACCTGTTCCATCGAAGACGTGCGCTCGATCCTCGAGCACCAGCTGCAGCTCCTTTGGGAGCGGCCCGAGCAGGCGCACGTGATCGCGCCGCTGATGCTGTGGGGCCCGCCCGGGGTCGGGAAGAGCACCGTCGTGCGCGAGGTCTGCAAGGCGAAGGGCATCGGGTTCGTCGACGTGCGCCTCGCGCAGCGCGAGCCGATCGACCTGCGCGGCTTGCCGGTGCCGAACAAGGAAGGCACGGGCGTCGACTGGCTCGTTTCGTCCGAGTGGCCGCGCGAGCGCGAGAGTCGCGGTGTGATCCTGTTCGACGAGCTCACGGCCGCGGACCGCACGCTGCAGGTCGCGGCCTACGAGCTCATCCTCGACCGACGGCTCGGCACGCTCTACGAGGTCCCGCCCGGCTGGCTCCTGATGGGCGCGGGCAATCGCGCCGGAGATCGAGCGGTCGCGGGCACGATGTCGAGCGCGCTGGCCAATCGTTTCTGCCACCTCGAAGTCGAACCGAGCCTGGAGGACTGGATGGTGTGGGCGCGCGCTCGCGGGGTGCATCCGCACGTGCTCGGACTGCTGCAGTTCACGCCGAGTCTCTTCCTGCAGCTCGAGAACGTCGAGCTGCAGCGCGGCTGGCCGTCGCCGCGCTCCTGGGAGCGCGTCGGCATCGTGCTGGACTCGGAGCAGCGACTCGGCGAGCGCGGACTGCGGCGGATGGTCGAAGGGCTGGTCGGTCCGGGGGCGGCGCATGCGCTGTTCGCGTTCCGCGACGCGGCCAAGGAGCTGCCGGACGTCGCTGCGATCCTCGACGGAGATGCGAGGCTCGACGTGCCGCGTCGCGCGGACCTGAAGTGCGCGCTGTGCGCGGCGGTGGCGTTCCACATCTGGCGCGTCACGCGACGCGCGCACGCGTTGCAGCGGCTGTTCGAGATCCTCGATGCGCTCGAAGACGACTTCGCGACCCTGCTCCTGCACGACGTGATGCGCGGACGCAGCGAGAACGAAGTGCGCTCGGTCCTGACGCACCCCGGCTACCAGCGCCTGCAGGCGCGTCTGGGCGCGAAGCTGCGTGGCAAGCTCACGCGCGACGCGGACGCCGTGCTGAAGAGCGTGCTCGAGGGCCTGCTCCCGTGAACCACGAGGAGGAGCGTGCCAAGGCCGAGGCACGCGTCGAGCAGGAGTGCGCCGCGATCGCGGCCTTCGTCGCTGCCCGTACCGAGCTCGTCAACGGGCATCCACATCTCGCGGGGCTCGCCCTGCGACTCGAGCTCGTTCCCGTGTGGGACTCTCGCTGCCCCACGGCGGCGACCGACATGCGCGCGGTCTACTTCCGTCCCGACCACGTGCTCTCGATTGCGCCGCGCGAACGCACGTTCCTCTTGTTGCACGAGGTGCTCCACTGCGCGCTCGCTCACTTCCGCCGCGACCTTCCCGGAGATCCGGAGGGCTGGAACTGGGCGCAAGATCACGAGGTCAACGACATCCTGCGGCGCGACGGCTTTCAGCTTCCGAGTGACTGCGTCTGGTTCCGGCAGTGCGATGGACTGGCGGCGGAGGCCGTGTACACGCGACTCGACGAGCTACGCGACTTGCTCGAGGAGGAACATGGGATGCAGCGCGCCGATCGACATCCCAACGAGTTCAAGGAGCCGCCGTCCGAGGCGGACGAGCTCGAGTTCGACCCGCGCATGCCGACTTGCGTCGATGCGGAGGCTCTGGAGCGCTGGCGCGGCCATGCGGCCGTGCTGGCGGCGGAAGCGCGCAGCGCGACGGATCCGACTGCGCTGCAGCGGCGCATTCTCGAGCTCGAGGAGCGCGCTCGCGTGCGCTGGCGCGAATTGCTGGCGGCGTTCCTGACGCGCGCGAGCGGGGGCTCGTTGCAGTGGCTCCCGCCTTCGCGCCGCCACGTGCATCGCGGGCTGTTCCTGCCTTCGCGCCGCAACGAGACGCTGCGCATCGCCGTCGCGGTCGACACGTCCGGCTCGACCGAGCTCTACATCCAGAACTTCCTCGCCGAGCTGTTCGCGATCGCGACCGCATTCACGAGCTTCGAGCTGCTCGTGATCTCTTGTGACGACGAGGTGCGCAACCTCCAGCGCTTCGACGCGAACAACCCGCCCACGCGAGATCTGCTGCAGCTCATCGGGGGCGGCGGCACCTCGTTCGAGCCGGTCTTCGAGCAGCTCGCGAGCGAGCCAGAGCCGTGGGACGTGCTCGTGTACCTCACGGACGGCTTCGGGTGCGCACCCGAGGATCCGCCGCAGCTCTCCACCCTGTGGGTGCTCGTGCCGGGTGGTCGGCCGCCCGTGAAGTGGGGCGAAGTGGCGTGGATGGAGGTCGGGGATGAGAGCCCCGCGGATCGAGGCCGAGCGGGCTCGGGTCGCAGGCCCGGGCGCCGCTTCAGGCTGCGCTGAACGGGGCATCTGCTCACTTCGGCCTATGGGCAGGCGGCCCGGGGCGTGAAAAATCTCCCACCATGCTGAACCTGAAGGGCGTGGAGTGGCGCAAGGCTGCGGTGTCCGCGGACACGGTCGTGGCGCGCGTGAAGAGCGGAATGAACGTGTTCGTGCACGGCGGCTGTGCGACGCCGGTGCCGTTGCTCGAGGCGCTCGCGCGCCGCACGGACCTCGAGGGCGTCAAGCTCTACCACCTGCACACCGAGGGCACGTCGGCGTTCGTGCAGCCAGAAGTCGCGGGGCGACTGCGCTCGATCTCGCTGTTCGCCGGCTCGATGGTGCGGCGCGCGATCGAGGAGGGACGCGCGGACTACGTGCCCGTGTTCCTCTCCGACATTCCCGAGCTGTTCGCCTCGGGGCGCATTCGCCTCGACGCGGCACTGCTGCAGGTCTCGCCGCCCAATGCCCATGGCCACTGCACGCTGGGCACCTCGATCGACGTCGCCAAGGCCGCCGCGGACAACGCGCCTCTGATCCTGTGCGAGATCAACGACTCGATGCCACGCACGCACGGAAACAGCGTGGTCCCCTTCCAGCGCATCGCGGCCTTCACGAGCTCGGCACGCCCACTCCACCAGCACGTCCCGCAGCCCGAGACCGAGATCGAAGCGCGCATCGGCGAGATCATCGCGGGACTGGTCGAGGATCGTTCGTGCCTGCAGATGGGCATTGGCGGGATTCCCGACGCCGTGCTCACGCGCCTCAAGGGCAAGCAGGACCTCGGCGTGCACACCGAGATGTTCTCGGATCGCTTCGTCGAGCTGTTCGAGAGCGGAGCTGTCACCAATCGCTTCAAGACCGTGAGCCCCGGACGGACGGTGACGAGCTTCGTGATCGGCACGCAGCGCGTGTTCGACTTCGTCGACGACAACCCGCTCGTCGAGTTCCACCCATCCGACCGGACGAACGACACCTCCGTGATCCGCAAGAACGAGCGCGTGGTCGCGATCAACTCCGCGCTGCAGGTCGATCTCACGGGCCAGGTGTGCGCCGACTCGCTCGGGCACCGCATCTACTCAGGCATCGGCGGCCAGATGGACTTCATCCGCGGCGCGGCGCTGTCGCGCGGCGGCAAGCCGATCCTCGCGTTCTCCTCGACGGCGGCCCATGGCACGATCTCGCGCATCACGCACGAGCTCAACGCCGGAGCCGGCGTCGTCACCACGCGCGGCCACGTGCACTGGATCGTGACCGAGCACGGCGCCGTCAACCTGCACGGCCTGTCCCTGCGCGAGCGCGGCGAGGCGCTGATCTCGATCGCGCATCCGGACTTCCGCGCGGAGCTGCGCCGCAAGCTGAACGACATTCGTCACTTCAGCTGCTAGGCGGCGAACTTCAGCGCGGCCCGAGTTCCTCGAGGACCTCGCGCAAGCCTGCCGTGATGTTGTGCGCGAGGCGTTCGTGGCCCTTGGCGGTCGGGTGCAACCCGTCGGGTAGGTTCATGGCCGGATCGCCACCGACGCCTTCCATGAAGTTGGGCACGAACGAGACGCTGAGCTGGGTCGCGAGACGCGGGTAGAGCGCCTCGAACTGCGTGACGTAGTCGCTGCCGAGGCTGGTCGGCAGCTGCACGCCGAGCAGGAGCACCTTCGCGTACTTCGCGCGGCATTTGTAGACGATCGAGCGCAGGTTGGCGTCGACCACCTCCAC
>CAITGX010000384.1 GCA_903892045.1 uncultured Planctomycetota bacterium
ATGGCACGCCTTCCCGAGCCCCTCGAGAGCCATCGAAAAGCCCTGCAGCCCGGGCCTGAGCCCGCGCCGGGGGCCGCGACGGGCGTGGGGGAGAACTCGGCCTGCGGGGACCGCATCGAGGTCTGGCTCGCGGAGGCGGACGGCCGGCTGCGGTGCGGCTACGCGGGGCGGGGCTGCAGCGCGGCGCTGGCGCTGGCGAGCTACGCCTGCGCGGCTCTCGAGGGACGTCCGCGCGCGGAGCTCCCGAGCTTCGACCTGCGGGGCGAGGTCGAGGCCATGGGCGGGCTAGGCCGCACCCAGCAGCACGCGCTGGAGCTCGTGCTCCGAGCGCTGGACGAAGCCCGCGCCGGACTGGCGCGCGGATATCCTCTCCGCTGAGCGAGGCGCCCCGTGTTCCGTTTCCTGAAGCGATCGAGTGACAGTCCCGCCGGGCACGAGGAGCTCACGCGCACGGCGCTGCTGCGCATCCTCGAGCTGAACAAGGAGATGGCGCGCGCGGTGCGGCCGGAGACCCTGCCCGATCGCGTGCTCGACGCGGCGATCGAGCTCGCCGGGGCCGAGCGCGGCTTCCTGATCGTGCGCGCGGGGACGGCCAGCGCGCTCGCCGCGCGTGTCGAGGGCGGCGCGGTCGAGGGGCTCGAGGCCGGCCCGGGCTGGGAGGTCGTCGCGGCGCGCAACATCGACCGCGAGAACCTGAAGAAGGCGCTGCGCAAGCTGTCGCGCTCGATCACGACGGCGGTGCTCGAGAGCGGACAGGCGCTGCGCTCCGACGACGCGCTCAACGACGAGTCGCTCAACCCCAAGCAATCCGTGGCGGACCTCAAGCTGCGCAGCGTGCTGTGCGTGCCGATGCGCGTCGGCGACGAGGTGCGCGGCTGCCTGTACGTCGACAACCGCTTCGCGCAGGGACGCTTCGACGAGCACTCGCAGGAGCTGCTCGAGGCCTTCGCGGACCAGGCCGCGCTGAGCCTCGAGCGCGTGCGCCTGCTCGAGGAGAACGCGCGCATGCTGCGCAGCCTCGAGCTGCGCAACGAGGAACTGAAGGGCGCACTCGCCGAGCAATCCAAGGCGCTCGAGTCGCTCTCGGAGGGCTTCGTGTCGAGCGGGCTCGAGCTGCGCCACAAGTACCCGGCGATCGTCGGTCGCGGGCGCGCGATCACCGCCATGCTCACGGTCGTCGACCGCATCACCGAGGGCGATTTCCCGGTGCTGCTCTACGGCGAGAGCGGCACGGGCAAGGAACTCGTGGCGCGCGCGCTGCACGAGAACGGGCCGCGGCGCGAGAAGCCCTTCACGGGCGTCAACTGCGGCGCGATCGCGGAAGGCCTGCTCGAGAGCGAGCTGTTCGGCGCCGTGAAGGGCGCGTACACGGGCGCGGTGCGCGACCGTGCGGGCCTGATCGAGTCGAGCGCGGGCGGCGTGCTGTTCCTCGACGAGATCGGTGAGATGAGTCTCGCGCTGCAGGCCAAGCTCCTGCGCGTGCTGCAGGAGAAGCGACTGCGGCGCGTCGGGGGCAACGAGGAGATCCCGGTCGACGTGCGCGTGCTCAGCGCCACGCACCGCGATCTCGCGCGCGAGGTCAGTGCCGGTCGCTTCCGCGAGGACCTCTACTACCGGCTCAAGGTCGTGCAGGTCGAGGTGCCGCCGCTGCGCGAGCGCCGCGAGGACATCCCGGTGCTCGTCGACGCGTTCCTCGATGCCCTGCACGAGGAGCACAAGGCCTCCGGCCGCGCGCGTCCGCAGCTCGCGCGCGAGTGCCTCGAGCGCTTGCTCGCCCACGACTGGCCGGGCAACGTGCGCGAGCTCCAGAACGAGATCACGCGCATGCACGCGCTCGGCGGGGACTTGCTCGGGCCGGAGCTCGTCGCGCACCTCTCGAAGGCGCCGCGCGTCGCGGGCCAAGGCGGCGTGCGCGGGCTCGTCGGACGGCGCATGGAAGATGTCGAGGCGGAGCTCATCCGTGCGACGCTCGAACTCACCGGCGGCAAGCGCGGCGAAGCCGCGAAGATCCTCGGCATCCCGCGCCGCACCTTCTACAACCGCCTCAAGACCCTCGGGATCGATCCGTGAGCGTCGCTTGGCTCGCCTGCGCCGCGCTCGGGCTCTCCGGCGCACAGGACTCGACGCCGCCCGCTCCGCGCGCGCGGCTCCTCGTGGCGATCTCCGTCGACCAGCTCGTCCCCGAAACGCTCGACCGGCTCGCGCCCTGGCTCTCCGGTGGACTCGGACGTTTCGTGCGCGACGGTCGCATGTTTCCGCGCGCGGCGCTGCTCCACGGCGACACCGAGACGGGACCGGGGCACGCGGCGTACGGCACGGGGCGCCTGCCGCGCAACAACGGCGTGATCTCGAACGACTGGCTGGCGCGCGAGTCGCGCGGCTCCGTGTATTGCTTCGCGGATCCGGACGCGCGCGAGGTCACGAGCGGCGGCGTGCAGGCCGAGGCCGGCACCTCGCCGCGCCAGCTGCGCTGCGACGGCATGGCGGACTACCTCGAGGCGGCCGCTCCGGGCGCGCTCACGGTCGCGATCAGCTCAAAGGATCGCTCGGCGATCGGCATGAGCGGCCGGCGCGCGGACCTCGCGCTGTGGTGGGACAAGAAGCGCGGGGGCTTCCGCAGCTCGACGTGGTACGGCACGGAGCTGCCGGCGTGGGTGCGCGAGCACAACGCGAGCTGGCAGGCGCGCCTGCCGTTCGCCGAGGGCTGGGCGAGCGAGCTGCCGGCGGACTTCGCGCGCTCGGGCACCGCACCGGACGAGCGCGACGGCGAAGCCGGACGACCCGGCGAGCGCTCGTTCCCGCACAAGGTCCCGCCGCGCGGCGCGGACCTCGACGAGAAGGCGCTCGCGACGCTCTCGCTGTGGGCCTACGAGGGACCGGCGAGCGATGTCATGGTGTGTGAGCTCGCCCGCGAAGCCGTGGTGAGGCTCGCGCTCGGCAGCGACGAGGTGACGGACCTCTTGTGCGTGAGCCTCGCGGCCTGCGACGTCGTGGGGCACGCCTACGGACCGGGCAGCGTGGAAGTGGCCGACGTGCTCCTGCGTGCGGACCGCGAGCTCGGTGCGCTGTTCGCGCTGCTCGACGAGCGTGTGGGGAAGGGACGCTGGGTGGCGGCGCTGTCCGCGGACCACGGCGTGCTCGAGCTGCCCGAGACACTCGTCGCGCAGGGCTATCCGGCGCGCCGCATCACCGGCCGCGAGATCGCTGACACGATCACCGAGGCCCGCAACGCGATCCGCGCGCGTTTTGGCGCCGATTTCTTCCTCTCGGGCAACTATCGCGGAGTGCGTCTCGACGCGCGCGCGCTCGCGGAACGCGGAGTCGAGGCGCGCGCGGTGCGCGAGGCCTACGCGAGCGAGCTGCGCAAGTTCGGCGCGAGCTGGATGGAGCACGCGCTGACGTGGGACGAGCTGCGCGCGATCGCGCGCGAGGGCGCGAAGGCGTCGAGCGGTCTCGTGGCGATGGAAGCCAACTCGTTCGACGAGGAGCGCACGAGCGACATCGTCACGCTCCAGAAGGCCTACACCTTGCCAGGCGTCGTGGTCGGCACGAGCCATGGCACGCCGCACGAGTACGACCGACGCATTCCGCTCGCGTTCCTCGGCCCCGGCGTCGCGCCCGGCCGCGACTATCGCGACGCGTCCTCGATCGACGCGCTGCCGACGCTGTTCACTCTCGCCGGACTGCCGGTGCCCGAAGGTCTCGACGGGCGCGCGTTGCCGGTGCTCTAGCCGTCGGACGGAGCGCGACGCGGCGCGGGCGCGGCGCTGCCGCGGAAGAGCTGCTCGAGCGCGCGCAGCACGGGTTCCAGCTGCGGGTCGGGGCCGGGCGCGGTGGAGGGAACCTCCACAGGAGTGGCCGGCGGTGTCGCCTTCTGTCCGAAGCGCCGTGGCTCGCGTTCGAGGCGCTCGACAGCGAGCAGTGCAGCCTGCGCGTCGACGTAGCTGGACTCGCGCGCGAGCACCGACTCAAGCTCTGCGCGCGCGGCGGGCGCCTCGCACAGGTCGAGCAGGCCGCGCGCGCGTTCGACGCGCGCCGCAAGGGCGAGCTCGCTGTCGCCCGCGAGGTCGATGCAGGCGCCGAGGCGCGAGACGGAGCCGCGCAGCGCGCTCTCGGCGCGCAGCAGGTCGTCGCGGTCGAGCGCCGCGAGCGCGAGCCGGCGCTCGATGCGCGCCGCGTCGTAGAGCGGACGCGCGTCGGTGGGGCGCTCGAGGATGCGCAGGCCGTGCAGCGTGAGCGCCTCTTCGTAGCGCCCGAGACCTGCGAGCACCGCGGCGCGGTAGAGCAGCGCCGAGTCGCGCTCGAGCGCCGTGAACAGGGGCTCGAGCACCGCGAGCACCTCGCGCTCGCCCTCGCCCTGCGCACGCGCGAGCGTGGCCGCGAGCTCGAGCGCCTCCGCGCGAATTTCCGGCAGCCCGTCGAGCGCGGAGGTGCGCAGCACGTCGAGGATGCGCTGGCTCGCTTCGAGCTGCTTCTTGCGGTCCGACTGTGCCTGCCCCTCGGTCCACAGCTGCCGTGCGTCCGCGATCGCGCGCTGGGCCACCGCGACCGTGCGCTCGCGCCGTTCGCGGTCGCGCGCCGCCTCGGCTTGCGCCTGGCGCGCGGCCGCGTCCACGGCCTGCTGCTCGGCCACGCTCACGTCGGCCTTGCTCGCGTCCCACTGGCGCCAGACCCAGCGGAACGCGCCGCCGAGCGTGAGCGTGATCGCGAGCGCGCCCGCCGCGAGTCCGGCCTGCAGCGGATGGCGCCGGCACCAGCGCACGGCGGGATCGAAGAAGCGCGGCGAGCGCGCGGTGACGTGCCGGCCCTCGCGCACGGCCACGAGGTCGTCGCGCAGGTCCGCGGCGGTCGCGTAGCGGCTGGCCGGGTCCTTCTCGAGGCAGCGGTGCAGCACGGCCTCGAGGTCGCGCGGCACGCCGGGGCGCAGCTTGCGCAGGCGCGCGGGCTCGCGCTGCAGGATCGAGTGCAGGATCGCCGACGGCGTCGCGCCCGTGAACGGCGGTGCGTCGCAGAGCAGCTCGTACAGCGTGACGCCGAGCCCCCAGATGTCCGTGCGCGCGTCGATGCGGCCGAACTCGCCGGAGATCTGCTCGGGTGCCATGTAGAGCGGCGTGCCGACGAGGTCGCCCGACTCCGTGACGCTGCCGTCCTCGGAGTCCGTGTGGCGCGCGAGGCCGAAGTCCGTGAGCAGCACGCGCTCGCCGTCGCGCAGGAGATTCCCGGGCTTCACGTCGCGGTGCAGCACCCCGCGCCCGTGCGCGTGCGCGAGCGCGCCGGCGACGTCGATGCCGATCGCGATCACGTCCTCGACGGGCAGCGGGCCGGCCTTCAGCACGCGATCGAGCGACGGCCCTTCCGCGAACTTCATCGCGAAGTAGTGGTAGCCGCGCCGCGAGCCGACCTCGTAGACGTCGACCACGTTGGGGTGCGCGAGCCGGCCCATGGACTGCGCCTCGCGCAGGAAGCGCTTGACCGTGCGCTCGCGCAGCGCGAGCTGCGGCGGCAGCACCTTGAGCGCCACGCGCCGCCCGAGCCCGCGCTGCTCGGCCTCGAACACCATGCCCATCGCGCCCTGCCCGACCTGGCGCAGCACGGTGTAGCCCTCGAGGTCGCGGTCGAGGGCCGCGGCAGTGACCTCGAGCGCGGTGCGCGAGTCGGCCAAGTTCGGGCGCTCCCCGCGCGCTAGCGGGCGCTCACGGCGCGGTGCACGGCGAGCACCGAGTCGAGGATCGCGGGGAACTGATGCAGGCGCACCATGTTGGGGCCATCGGAGGGCGCCTTGTCCGGGTCGGGGTGGACCTCGAAGAAGAGCCCGTCGACGTTGCCGGTCGCGACCGCCGCGCGCGCGAGCGCGGGGACGTGCTCGCGGTTGCCGCCGGTCGAGTCGCCCCGGGCGCCCGGCTCCTGCACCGAGTGCGTCGCGTCGAACACGACGAGCGAGCCGGTGGCGCGCAGGTGCTCGAAGCCCGTCATGTCGACGACGAGGCGCCCGTAGCCGAAGCTCGTGCCGCGCTCGCACACCATCACGTTGGGATTGCCCGCCTTCGCGCACTTCGCGACGACGTTCTTCATGTCCCACGGCGCGAGGAACTGGCCCTTCTTGATGTTGAGCGGCTTGCCCGTGCGCGCGGCGGCGACGAGCAGGTCGGTCTGGCGGCACAGGAAGGCCGGGATCTGGAGCAGGTCGCAGACTTCCGCCGCGGGTGCGCAGTGCTCGGGGAGGTGCACGTCGGTGACGACGGGCACGTTCCAGCGGCGCTTGATCTCCGCGAGCAGCTCGAGGCCTTCGGCGATGCCCGGCCCGCGCGTGGCGGCCGCGCTCGAGCGGTTGGCCTTGTCGAAGCTCGCCTTGAAGACCAGCGGGATGCGGCGCTCGCGCGCGATGCCGACCAAGGTCTCGGCGATCTGGTGGGCGAGCTCGGGCGTCTCGAGCACGCAGGGGCCGGCGAGGAGGAACAGCTCGCCGCCGCCGAGCGAGAGCTCGCCGACTTGGACCTTGGGACGGGAGGGTGCGGTCATCGGTGGGGAATGAGGATGCGGCGGCCAGTGGCGCTCACGGCGAGCTCGACCGGCGTGTGGCCGCCGGTGTCACCGTCCACATGGTAGGGCACGGGGGCGCTCGACGTGACGCGCAGGTGGCGCGCGCGGCGCAATTCGCAGCTTCCGCCCGGCAGGCGGCCGAAGAGCCCGCGCACGCCGGCCGCGGCGAGCCCCCGCAGGCCGCCGTCGCGGAACAGGTAGACGTCGAACTGGCCGTCGTCGAGCACGCGGGTGGGGGAGAGTCGCAGCACGCCGCCGTAGTGGATGATGTTGCTCGCCCACAGGCTCTCGACCGGCCCCTCGACGCGCTGCCCGTCGAGCTCGACCGCGAGCTGCGGGGGCTTCCAGCGCCGCAGTGCGCTCCAAGCGGCCGGCAGGTAGGCGAGCTTGGTGATCGGTCCCCGGCGGCGGCGCTCGACCTCGTGGACCACCAGCGCGTCGAAGCCGACGCCGGTGACGAGGAACGAGAGCCGCCCGTTGACGTCGGCGACGTCGATGCAGGTGCTCCGGCCCGCCTTCACCAGCTCGAGCGTGCCGGCCGGGTCGCGCGGCAGCCCGAGGTCGATCGACAGCACGTTGGCCGTGCCGAGCGGCAGCACCGCCACGGGCAGCCCGCTCTCCCCGAGCCCCTCGAACACTTCGCGCAGCGTCCCGTCGCCCCCGACCGAGGCCACGAGGTCGAGCTCCGCGCGCCGCGCGCGCACCGTCTCGAGCGCATCGCCGCGGTGCCGCGTCAGGTGCAGCGCGCTCTCGATCCCCATGCGCGCGAGTCCCTCGTGCAGCACACGCCCCGCCCGCTCGCCGCGCCCGCGCCCAGCGAC
>CAITGX010000385.1 GCA_903892045.1 uncultured Planctomycetota bacterium
CGACGGCCGCGGGGCTGATCTCCACGACGTGGTGCACTCCCGGCTTGCCGTCGGGGAAGATCACGTCGTCGGCGCGCAGGCTGACCCAGCGCGACTCGTAGATGCGCCGCGAGCGCACGAGCTCGTAGGGCGCGAACGGCTCCGGATCGGGCGGGATGGAGTCGCTCGATCCGGAGTTCGGGCTCATGGCGCGCGCGGGCTAGTGGGCCGAGCCCGCGTCGGGCCAGAGCTCGCGCCAGTCGGACTTCGCGCTGCCGCGGCCGGCCAGACGCTCGAGCAGCTCGCGCGGCACGCGCAGGTCTTCCAGCGCGGTCTCGGAGAGCGCCTTGCCGCAGGCCTCGACGACCGAGTCTGCGTCGAGGTGGTGCAGCGCGAACACCTGGTCGGGGCGGCCGCACTTCGAGAACTTGCGCACGGCGAGCGTCACCTGCTTCACGCCGACGATCGAGCCGATGTTGTCGACGAGGCCGGCCTCGCCGTCGCACATGGCGACGATGGGGACGCGGCGCGCGGCGATGCTGAGGAGCTCGGACTCGTCGGAGACCTCGCGCGCCACCGCGTGCAGGTCCCCGTCGATGCCGAGGCCCGTGCGCAGGTGCGCGTAGCCGTCGTGCTCGCCGAGGATGCCGAGCAGGAGCTCGGGGCTCGAGATCACGATCACGTTGGCGAAGATGCCGCGCGCGTAGAGCTTGTGCGCCGCTTCGACGGCCTCGGTCGCGACCGAACCCATGGCGAAGAGCTGCACGACGTTGTCGCCCGGCTCGTAGCCGGCGTAGCCGCGCCAGTCGAGCAGGTAGTACGCGCCCGCGAGGCACTCCTCGCGCACGCGCGCGAGCAGGTCGGCGTCGGGCAGCGTCGCGACGAGCGACTCGTCCGTGGCGTCGCTCCCGCTCGAGCCCTTCGGCGCGAGCGCGCCGCTCCACGAGCCCGGCACCTTCGACTTGGCGTGCGTGCGCACGGACTCGAGCAGCAGCTTCTGCGGGATCGCGCGCGTCACCGCGCGGATCAGCACGCCGCGGCGACCGTCGTTGCGGTCCTCCATGTGACGCTTGATCGCGTCCGAGAGGATCCAGTCGACCTCGAGCGCGAACAGCGGCTCCCACGTGATCAGGTTGGGGATCTGGATGTCGCTCTTCCACGAGTGCTGCGCGCCCTCGGGAGCGAGCGTCACGCCGCTCGGCGTGCCCATGATCACGAACTCCGCACCCCAGTAGAGGTTGTAGTAGAGCTGGTCGAGGGCGCGCTTGATGAAGAAGTCGTACACGGTCATGATCGGGAAGAACGGCAGGCCCGTGTAGTGGGCCATCTTCCCGAAGCTCGCCGCGGCGCTCATGCAGTTCGCTTCGGCGATCTCGAAGCGAATGTGGCGCGTCCAGACTTCCTCGTGCGTCACGAGCGACGGGTGGCGCACTTCCTTGGCTGCCGAGTCGTCGACGTCCGCCTTCGGACCGTAGATGCGCTGGTCCATGACCGGCGACACGTTGGTCGAGGTGCCGACGTCGGGCGAGAGCGTGAGCACGAAGTCCGCGGCGGTCTTCCAGCGCTGCTCGTGCTGGGTGAGGTCCTTGCCGCCCGACATCTGCGGCCCGCCCTCGTCGGCGGTGCCGATGCGCACGAGCTTGCTCGCGAGCTGACCCCACATCCACTGCGTGTGGGCGAGCGGGAACAGCGACAGGTCGATCTGGAGCGACTCGGGGATCGAGCCATCCTTCTCGATCTGCTCGCGCACCCAGGCGCGGTTCTTCTCGCGCAGCACGCGGTGCTCCTCGATGCCGGCGCGGAACTTGCGCGAGCGCGCGGCGAGGAAGCGACCCTCTTCGGAGTCCTCCGCGTACAGACCGAACGGGGCCTCGAAGGTGCAGCCCGAGCGCTCGAGCAGCTTGGTCACTTCCTTCTGGTCCGGCAGCGCCGAGTGGTTCGACGGGTCGGCCGAGCACTCGAGGCCCCAGCCCTTGATGGTGTGCGCGATGACGAGCGTCGGCTGCGTCTCCTGCGTGCGCGCATCGGCGAACGCCGCGATCAGCTTGGCGAGGTCGTGGCCGCCGACGTCGCCGAACGAGCCGAGCACCTCGGCATCCGAGAGCTTCGAGAGCAGCGGCTTGCAGGCCGGCTCGAGCTCGAGCGCGCGCGCGCGGATCTTCGCCGCGTCGCGGGCGAGCAGCAGCATCTGGTACTCGAAGTCGGTGAGCCCGCCCTCGAGGAAGCGCTTCCACGCCGCGCCGCCCTCGCGCGCGAAGAGCGCGTCGCGCAGGCTGCCGTGGCGCAGCTGGACGACCTTCCAGCCGTTCGCGACCGCCGTCGCCTCGATGCGGTCGCAGTCCGCGCCCGAGAGCCCGCGCTGGTTGGGAATGCGCGTGCCGTCGAGGTTCTGGCGGTTGTAGTCGATGATCCACGTGACGTTGCCGAGGTGGCGCTCGCTCACGTCGGGGAGGCACTCGAGCAGCGAACCCTCGCGGAACTCGCTGTCGCCGATCAGCGACCAGAAGTGCGCACCCGCGGGCACGGTCCAGCCATGGTCCTTCGCGTAGCGATAGGCGAGCGCGAGGTACACGCTCACGACCGGCGGAATGCCGACCGAGCCCGACGGCAGGAAGTGGAACGAGTCCGGGTCCGTGCGCGCGTGGTAGCTCTGGAACACCTCGGGGTGCTCGACCGTCCTGAAGGCGCGCAGGGTGTACATCACCTTCGCGCTCTCCTCGGCGGTGAACCACGTGCCGTCCTCGTGCTTGAAGAGCTGCAGGAGGTTGTGGAGCGAGTGGTCGACCGGGCTCGCGTGCGGCTTGCAGCACACGTAGTCCGCGGGCTCGCGCATCGCGAGGTGCAGCGCGGCGAGGATGTGCATCGAGCTGGCGCAGGACGCCGGGTGGCCACCGACCTTGGGATCGCCGGGCCGCTTCTCGCGGTGGTTGGCGTGCCAGATCATGGCCTGCGTCTGGGCGAAGGCGCGGTCGGTGATGCGGCCGAGCAGGGCGAGGTCGGCGGCGGACAGGGGGCCGACGCCGGGCGAGCCGGCGGAGTCCTTGGGAGCGTTCATCAGCTGGGTGAGCGTGTGCGCGGGGCGGTTGCGGGAGCCCGAGTCGGGCTGGGCCGGACGGTCGCGAAGTTCGTGGCTCATCGGGTAGGGGGGCAGCAGGTCGAGGGCCCACGTCCGCCCGCGCTGGCGGGGAATCCGGCGAAGCACCTCGAAGGCCGCAGATCATAGGCTCCGACGGGCCAGAGGGCGAACCCGGCGCCGGACTCCCGGAGGTCCGAAAACGCGGTTTTCTGGGGCGGGGAGGTGGCTCGCGGCCCGAGGTGGCCGTTTGGGCCGGAGCGGCGCCGCGCTCAGGCGAGCCCGTAGAGCGCGGCGTAGCGTGCCGCCATGGCGGCGAAGGAGAAGCGCTCCGCCACGCGCGCGCGACCGAGGGCGCCAAGTTCGGCGCGCAGGGGCGCATCGGAGGTCAGTCGAGCGAGCGCGCTGGCGAGCGCCGCGTCGCAGTCCGCCCCGAGACTCACGACGAACTCGCGCGCCGCGTCGGACACCATCGTGCGCACGTCGCCGACGTCGGTGGCGACGACCGGCAGGGCACTCGCCATGGCCTCGAGCAGCGCGAGCGGCATCTGCTCGGTGTCGGACGTCAGCGCGAACACGTCCATCGCGCGGTAGTGCGCGCGCGGATCGGCCTGATAGCCCGCGAAGTGCACGCGGCCCGCGAGCCCGGGAGCGCGCGCGAGCTCTTCGATCCGCGCGCGCTCCGGCCCGTCGCCGAGGAGCAGCACGTGCACGTCGTGCGCTCGCGCGCAGCTCGCGACGGCTCGCAGCAACCGGGGCACGTTCTTCTCGGGGCGGAGGTGGCCGACCGCGCCAACGAGCAGCGCCTGCGGAGGGATGCCGAGGCTCGCGCGCAGGGCGAGACCTCCGTCGCGCGGCGCGAAACGCTCGAGCTCGATGCCGTTCGGGACGAAGTGCAGGCGTCGCTCCGCGATGCCCCAGCGCTCGCGCGCGATGCGCTGCAGGTTGGCGCTGATGACGACCACGTCCACGTTCCCGCGCAGGCAGGCGCGCCGCATCCAGCTGCGGCGCAGCTTGAGTCCCTGCGCCTCGTCGGGCAGGAAGCCGTCTTCGTGGTGCAGCACGCGAGTGCCGAGCATGCGCGCGGCGATCACGCTGTCGATCGCGCCGAAGTTGTACGTGAGCACGAGTTCGGGCGAGAGCTCGCGCAGCAGGGCGCGCATGCGCGGTACGGTCGCGAGCGTTCCGGCCTTCGGCGGCGCGGGTGCGAAGCGCACGTCGAGTCCCGGCCCGAGCAACTCGCGCGCGTCGGTGCGACCGTCCATCGCGACGATCGTGTGCCGCGCGCGCGCGCCGCAGTGCGCGATCAGCTTCGTCGTGCGCACCTGCGGACCCGCGGGCGCGAACGTCGAGAACACGTGCACGAGGTGCGGGATGGCCACGGCCCTAGGAGCTCTTGCCCGGATCCTGCGCGGCCATCGGCCGCACGGCGAGCGCGAGGAAGCGTTCGCGTTCCTCGACAGGCTTCCAGCCGAGCAGCGTGCGCGCGAGGTCGCTCGCGAGGCGCACCGTGAGTGCGCGGCTGGCGAGGTCCCGGTAGCTCGGGAACGCCGCATCCTTGCGGCGGCCAGCCTTCTTCACGAGCCACTTGCCGATCTCCATCGCCTGGCTGAGCGCGAGGCTGCGCGCGTGGAAGTGCAGCGCGCGACCTGAGGCCCGGCGCAGTTCCTCGACCGTCTCGCGCGCCGTGAGCGGCACGTTGGCGGCGAGGTTGAGGGCGCGCCCGTGCAGCTCCGGACCGTCGTGCAGCGCGGCGCGGACGAGCGCCTCGGCCACGTCGTCGACCCACACGAGCGGGAGCGGCGTGTCGCCGTGCCCCCAGCCGACGCAGTGGTTGTCTCGCACCCACAGGCCGAGGCCGGAGTGCTGCAGCGCCGTGCCTTTTCCGACGACGATGCCGGGCCGCAGGATCACGAGCGGCAGCCCGCGCGAGCGGTGCAGCTCGAACAGCGCCCGCTCCGCGGCGATCTTGCCGCGCGCGTAGAGCGAGCGGCCCTCCGGCTGCGGATCGCTGTCGGGCGAGTCCGTGCGCGGATGGGGCTCCGTTCCACCGAGGTAGAGCGCGGCGGTGGTGGACACGAACAGGAAGCGCTCCACCTTGTGCGTGAGGCACTGCTCGGCGACGGCGACGCTGCCCTTCACCATGGCGCGCTCGACCGCTTCCCACGAGTTGCCGTTGCCGGTCGCGAGCTGCATCACGCAGCGCGCGCCCGTGAGCGCGGGCCCGAGAGAGCCCGGTTCCTCGAGGCTGCCGTGCACGAGGCGCACGCGCCCGTCGCGCGCCGCAGCGACGAGGAACGGCGGCAGGCTGTGCGCGCGTCGCACGACGGCGGTCACCGGCACGCCACGCTCGAGCAGCTTCGCGATCACGCGCTTGCCGATGAAACCCGTGCCGCCGAGCAGCACGACCTCGCCCTTGCGCGCCGGGCCGGGCTCGGGAAGCCCGGGCGCGGCGGGCGGATTCGGCTGCACCCAGCTCGTCGCGGCCTCGCACCAGCGCAGGACGCTCTCGCCCTTGCGCGCGTCGGCGGGCAGCTCGCGGCGCTCGCGCAGCGCGGCGTGGAACGCGCGGATCGAGCCGCGCATTCCGGCGAAGAACGCGTCCTCGCGGGGCCCGAGTCCGAGCGTCAGCCGCAGGTAGTTCACGAGGTTGCGCCGCGCGCTCGCGCGCAGCTCCCCGCCCCGGCGCCAGCCCGCGAGGAAGCTGTTCCAGAAGTCGAGGTAGAGCGTCTTCTCCTCGCCCGAGAGGAGGTTGTGACCGAGATCTGCCTCGAGCGAGCCGTCGCTGCCGAGCACTTCGACCGTGCTGCGCGTGAAGGCCGCCCCGAAGTGCAGGTACAGCTCGAGCGTGCCACGTTCGCCGCGCCCCGAGATCACCCAGCGCTCGTGGAAGTTCTGCCCGGGCTGGAGCTCGCGCGAGGCGAGCGCGCGCGAGTGCACGTCCACGGGTGCGCCCACCAGCTCGACGGCCTGCGCGAAGGGGTGGGGTGCCTGCTCGAACACGATGTTGCGCGGCTCGCGGAACATCCAGTGCGAGACATCGCCGGCATCGAGCTGGCGCAGCGGCACGGAGAGGCACACGCGCACGTGCTCGACGCGCCCGATCTCGCCAGCCTTCACGCGCGCGAGCAGGCGCTCGAAGGCCGGGTGGAATACGGCGTTGTGATTGACCGCGAGCGGCACGTGGCGCGAGTCCGCGAGCTCGCCGAGCTCGCGCGCATCGGCCGACGAGAGCGCCAGCGGCTTCTCGACGAACACGCCGATGCGACGCTGCAGCAGCTCGCGCGCGACGGCGACGTGCAGGTGCGGCGGGACGAGCACGTGGGCGACGTCGACCTTGAGCGGCTCGAGCTCGGCGAGCGCGCCCACGGCCGTGGCGACACCGTGGCGGCGCGCCGCCGACTGCGCGCGCGCGAGGTCCGCGTCGCACACGGCCACGATCTCGACCCCCGGCGTCGAGCGCAGGATCTCGAGGTGGAACTCCGCGATGAAGCCCGCGCCGACGATGGCGACACGGGTCGGGCGGGAGGCGAGAGGGGACGTCACGGCGGCGAGTGGGGCGGCGGTCGATGCTCGCGGCGCGCATCCTAGGGATGGGCGGGCCCGCGAGGCAGCTTGGAACGGGCTTCCTCCTATCGGCCGCTCGCGCGCGGGGACCGTGAGCGGAAAGTCCTTCCCGGGTGCCCGTGAGCCGCGGGCGAAAATCCGCGCCGGGCGCGAGTCGGTGCCCTTTGGCCGCCGAAAGGCTCCGTCATCTCCTCCTTCCAGGGCCCGGCAGCCTGTCACAGGGCTGTCCGGGCCCTCTTGCTTCCTTGGACTTGGGGCCGGCCGCTGGCTAGACTCCGGCGCTTTCCAAGACGATCCGCGGCCGCGTTCCGGCGCCCGCGAGAGCCGTCGCGGAGAAGCGGACCGTCCCTTGCGACGTGGAGCCCGTGCCTCGGGCTCCTGTGCTTTTCCGCGCGCGGCCTCGTGGCCCCGGGGAGGCGGAGCGCCGATCGCGCAAGCGAGAGCCCCCGACCATGGTCCAAGAACTGCCGCTCGGCCTGACGTTCGACGACGTCCTGCTGGTGCCCTGCCATTCCGACGTGATCCCGCGCGACGTCGACGTGTCGACGCGCTTCTCGCGCCACGTGACGCTCAAGGCGCCGCTGGCCTCGGCCGCCATGGACACCGTCACCGAGGCCGGGCTCGCCATCGCCCTCGCGCGCGAGGGCGGCATCGGCATCATCCACCGCAACTTCACGATCGAGCAGCACATCGCGCAGGTCGATCAGGTCAAGCGCTCCGCCAACGGCGTGATCCTCGACCCCGTGACGCTGCCGCCGAGCGCCACCCTGCGCCAGGCGCGCGAGCTGATGACTCGCAACAAGGTCAATGGCCTGCCGATCGTCGAGGGCGAGACGGTGGTGGGCATCCTCACCAGCCGCGACTGCCGCTTCCACGCCTCGGACGAGACGCCCGTGTCGCAGATGATGACGTCCAAGGGACTCGTCACCGCGCCGCCGGGCACCTCGCTCGACGAGGCCCGCAACCTGCTGCACCGCCACAAGGTCGAGAAGCTCCTGATCGTCGATCGCGACATGCGCCTGCAGGGCTTGATCACGATGAAGGACTTGAAGCAGCTCGCGGAGTTCCCCAACTCCTGCCGCGACGAGCGCGGGCGCCTGCGCGTCGGCGCCGCGGTGGGCGTGCACGACTACGAGCGCGCGGAAGGTCTCGTGCAGGCCGGCGTCGACGTCGTCGTCGTCGACACGGCGCACGGCCATTCCTCGAACGTCATCAACACGGTGAAGGAGCTCAAGAAGCGCCTTCCGGTCGACGTCGTCGCCGGAAACGTCGCCACGGCTGAGGCGACGCGCGCGCTGATCGAGGCGGGCGCGGACGCGGTCAAGGTCGGCATCGGCCCGGGCTCGATCTGCACCACGCGCGTCGTCGCCGGCGTCGGCGTGCCGCAGCTCACCGCGGTGCTCGACTGCGTCGAGGCCGCGCGCGCGAGCGGCGTGCCGATCATCGCCGACGGCGGCATTCGCCTCTCGGGCGACATCGTCAAGGCGCTCGCGGCCGGGGCCTCGTGCGTGATGCTCGGCAGCCTGTTCGCGGGCCTCGAGGAGAGCCCGGGCGAGACGATCCTGTTCAAGGGCCGCTCGTTCAAGGCCGTGCGCGGCATGGGCTCCGTCGGCGCGATGATGGCGGGCGGCAAGTCCCGCTACCGGCAGGACGACGTCAAGGACGCCGACAAGCTCGTGCCGGAAGGCATCGAAGGCATGGTGCCCTACCGCGGCAAGCTGTCGAGCTTCGTCTACCAGCTCGTCGGCGGCGTGCGCAGCGGCATGGGCTACCTCGGCGCTCGCACCATCTCGGAGCTGCCGCAGCGCGCGCGCTTCGTGCGCATCACGGCCGCGGGGGTGAAGGAAAGCCACCCGCACGACGTCGCGATCACCAAGGAATCGACCAACTACTTCGTCTCGCAGGAATGAACGCAAAGCCCAAGGGTGTCCTGGTTGTCGACCTCGGAGCGCAGTACGCGCAGCTGATCGCGCGTCGCGTGCGCGAGGCCGGAAGCTACTGCGAGATCGCGCCGCCGCGGCGTGCGCTCGAGGCCGCGCGCGCGATGAACCTCGGCGCGGTGATCCTCTCCGGAGGTCCCGCGTCGGTGTACGCCGCCGATGCGCCGGAGGTGCCGCGCGGACTGCTCGAGCTCGGCGTGCCGGTGCTCGGCATCTGCTACGGCATGCAGTGGATCGCCCGCGAGCTCGGCGGCGAGGTCACGCGCGCTGACAAGCGCGAGTTCGGTCGCCAGTCCGTCGAGGTCGCCGCCGCCTCGGGGATCTTCGAGGGCATCGCCGGGAACACGGTCGTGTGGATGAGCCACGGCGACTCCGTCACGCGCCTGCCCGCGGGCTTCCGCACCTACGCGCTGACGGACAGCTGTCCGATCGCCGCCATGGGCGACGCCGCGCGCGGCTTCTTCGGCGTGCAGTTCCACCCCGAGGTCACGCACTCGGTGCGCGGCCGCGAGGTGATCGAGAACTTCCTCGTGCGCGTCGCCAAGATGCCGGGCGACTGGCGCCCCGAGGGCATCGTCGAGCGCGAGATCCGGCACGTGCGCGAGCTCGTCGGGTCGGACGGCGAGGTGGTGCTCGGTCTCTCCGGCGGCGTCGACAGCTCGGTCGCGGCGATGATCCTCCAGAAGGCCATCGGCCCGCGTCTGCACTGCATCTTCGTGGACAACGGCCTGCTCCGAAAGGGCGAGCGCGAGGTGGTCGAGTCGCAGTTCCGCGACCAGTTCGGCATCGACCTGACCGTGGTCGACGCCACCGAGCGCTTCCTCACGAGCCTCGCCGGCGTCACCGATCCCGAGCAGAAGCGCAAGCTGATCGGGCGCGACTTCGTCGACGTCTTCAAGATCGAGGCCAAGCGCTTCAGCCGCGCGCACTTCCTCGGTCAGGGCACGCTCTATCCCGACATCATCGAGTCGGTCAACGTGCACGGCGGCAACACGGCCGTGATCAAGAGCCACCACAACGTGGGGGGCCTGCCGAAGGACCTCAACATGACGCTGGTCGAGCCGCTGCGCGAGCTCTTCAAGGACGAGGTGCGCGCCATCGGTCGCTACCTCGGGCTCGACCCGCGCATCGTCGACCGCCAGCCGTTCCCCGGCCCCGGTCTCGCCGTGCGCTGCCTCGGCGACCTGACGCGCGAGCGCCTCGAGACCCTGCGCGAGGCCGACGCCATCGTCACCTCCGAGGTCGAGGCCGCCGGCCTGCACAAGAGCCTATGGCAGTACTTCGCCGTGCTGCTGCCGGTGCGTTCCGTCGGCGTGATGGGGGATGCGCGCACCTACGAGGAAGCCTGCGCCATTCGCGCCGTGGAGTCCACCGACGCCATGACCGCCGACTGGGCCCAGCTGCCCTACGACCTGCTCGGCAAGATCTCCAACCGCATCATCAACGAGGTGCGCGGCATCAACCGCGTCGTCCTCGACATCAGCTCCAAGCCGCCCGCCACCATCGAGTGGGAGTGAGCCGCGCTCGCTCCAGCTCCTCGAACGCTCCACCTTCACACGGGGCCGGCCACCCAGCTTCGGGCGGCCGGCCCCTTGTCGCTCGATGCGGCCAGAGGCACCGCTGACGCCTCTCCCGTGAACCCGCTCGTTTCGCACTGCCGCGAGCCGATGCGCCCACCGAAGTCCGGGTCTTCGGGGCCGGCGGGTCGCGATAGGTAAGCCCCGGTTCGCTTCGGCGCTTGCCGAAGCGAAGCCGGAGAGCCCATTGGGGCTCTCCGGCAGGGGATCCCCCGAGGGCGAGCGCAGCGAGCCCGCTGGCTGAAGCTCGCCGCAACAACTCCTGCGGCGTCAGGCTCCTTGCCCGCTGCCTCGTTTCTCCTGCGGCCAGAAAAAGCTCGGGAGACGCATAGGCGTCTCCTGAGAAGGCCTTCGCTGGCAGAGCCTGCTTGGGGGTCCCTCGCAAGGACGCCAAG
>CAITGX010000386.1 GCA_903892045.1 uncultured Planctomycetota bacterium
CCCCCCCCTCTTCAGGCAGGCGGCGGCAGGAGCGCAGGCCGGACTTCGCGGGAAGACCGGGCCACGCCCACGGACGGAACACAGAGGCGCAGGAACTCGGGGACGGGGCTCAATGTCCTTGTCCTGCCGGGGGTGACGGCGGGAGAGGACGGCCCCGATCGGGCCCTGCTGGAGGCGCTCGGAGGGGATGAACAGCGGCTGCGAAGGTCGGCGCCGGTCGATGCCGGGCGGCGAAGCGTGGAGTCAGCCGGATCCCTGATTCCGAAGCCGGAGCTTTTAGCCCTCGGCGACGCACCTGCCAAGTAAAAAAGTCAAGGCTTTTTCGCACCTAGGCGCAGCAGGGCGAGCCACGGCTCGTGGCCGACGTCCTCGGGGCGCAGACGCGGGTCGAGACCGAGCTGCTCGCAGGCGCGGTCGGCCAGGGCTCCCTCGCCGAGGTACTCGGCGAGGCGGTTGCGGATCGTCTTGCGGCGCTGGGAGAAGAGTGTGTCGAGCAGCGGGTCGAGGGCGGCGAGCTCGGCGGCGCTCGGGCGCTCCGGGCGCAGCTCGAGGCGCAGGAGCGAGCTGTCGACCTGCGGCCGGGGCCAGAAGAGCTGCGGCCCGAGGTCGCGCAGGTGCTCGATCGCGTAGACCGCCTGCAGGCGCGCGCTGATCGCGCCGTAGGTCTTCGAGCCCGGCTCGGCCGCGAGGCGCAGCGCGAGGTCCTTCTGCAGCAGCACGGTGGCGGACCGCGGCGGATTGGGAAGCCGTGCGAGGGCCGCGAGGATGGGCGTGCCCGCGGAGTACGGCAGGTTCGAGACGAGCTTCCAGTCGCCTTCCGTCGGCAGCGCGGCGATGAGCTCGGGCGCGAGCGCGTGCTTGCCCGCGAGCGCGTCGCGCACGATCCACTGCACGCGCTCCTCGCCGAGGAACTCGCGCGAGAAGCTCGCCAGCCGCTCGTCGATCTCGACCGCGAGCACGCGCGCGCCCGCGGCGAGCAGCTGCGCCGTCAGCACGCCTGCGCCGGGGCCGATCTCGAGCACGAAATCCCCCGGCGCCACGCGCGCGTCGCGCACGATCGCGCGCAGCATGTTCTCGTCGACGAGGAAGTTCTGCCCGAGCGCGCGCGAAGGCTCGAAGCCCGCCGACTCCAGCGCGGACTTGATCTCGCTCCAGCGCGCGCGCCGCGGCGCCTCGAACTCGCCCGGCCCGCTCACCGCGACGCTCCTGCCAGCAGGTGCTCGAAGGCCGGGGACGCGCCCGGCCGACGGGCCAGTTCCTCGAGCAACCCGCGCGCGGGCACTCCCCAGCGATGGCCGAGCGCCTCGTAGCGCCGGGCCTGCGCACGGTCGGGACGGACTCGCGGGAGACTCTCGAGCAGGAACTCGGCGGCGTTCGCGACGCAGCGCAGCCCGATGTCATCGGCGCGGCTCTCGCGCGAGAGCGCGCGCGCGAAGAGCTCGCTCTGTCCCTCGATCAGGCGCGGATCGATCACCGCGCGCGCACGATTGTGAAAGCTGCCGCCGAGCACGGACACGCGCTCGTCGCCGGCGAGCACGTCGCGCTCGGGCGCGAGGTCCGCGCACCACTCCGCCACGTTGCCGAGCAGGTCGTACACGCGCTGCGGAGAGCGGCCCGCCTCGAACGTGCCGACCGCGACGGGACGACCGAGCCCGAGCTCGAGCGTGTTGGCCACGCTGCGCTGGGCCGTGGCCCCCCAGGGAAACGGCAGGCCCTGCGGACCACAGGCCACGAGAAACCACTCGCTCGCGCGCGGCAGGCGCATACCGACCGCGCGCGCGAAGGCCTCGGCCTCGGGCTGCGTCATGAAGCTCGCCGGCCACTCGCCGGAGTCCGCGCTCCACTGCGCGGTGTGCGCGAGCAGCTCGGGCGCGACCGCCGATCCGAGCGAGCGCTGGTGCACGAGCCATTCCGCGCGCGTCACCTCGAACGAGTCGACGAGCAAGGGCTCGCGCACCTCGAACGTCACCACGCCGCGGCCCGCGAGCGACAACGAGAGCTGACCCGCGGGAACGAAGGCGAGCCGCTCGATGCGCCCGAGCGTCGGTGCGTCGTCGCGCGTCTCGCCGCAGCTCGCGCACGAAAGCGCGAGGAGCAGCGCCAGCCCGAGGGCTCGCGCTGCTCCGCGCTCGCGCGGTCGCCCGCGACTACTGCTTCGTGCCCGTGCCGGCGTTGTCCGCATCGGCGACGAAGATATCGACGCGACGGTTCTTCTGCTTGTTCTCGGCCGTGTCGTTGGGCACGACCGGGTCCGACGAGCCGAAGCCCATCACGACCACGCCCTGCTCCTCGAGCTTGCCGTTGCTGCCGAGGAACGCGGCGACCGACACGGCGCGATCCGCCGACAGCTGCAGGTTGCCGTGCGGGTACTTGGCCTTGGTCTCGGGCTTGGCGATCGGCGTCGAGTCCGTGTGGCCGCGCACGTAGATCTTGCCGTACGGGCGGCTCTTGATGTCCTCGCAGATCTCGCCGAGGACCTTCTTGCCGTCCTCGGAGACCTCGGCCGAGCCGAGACCGAAGACGATCGAGTCCTTCATGCGGTAGACGTAGCCGCCGTCGACGGCGAACTTGGTCACGTCGCCGGGGTTGCCACCGATCTCGGCCAGAATCTTGCGCAGGTTCTGCAGGCGCGCGTCGACGGCCTCGGCCGAGAAGCCCGCCTCGGTGAGGCTCTTCTCGCTGGCGTCGAGCTGAGCGCGCAGGCGGCGGTTCTCGTCTTCGAGATCCGAGATGCGACGTTCCGCTTCGATCGTCTTGGACTGGTAGTGCTTGGCGGAGAGCTGCGTGTCGTCGAAGCGCTCCTGCGCGACGCACGAGGCGAGCGACAGGAGCGCGGTGGCGAGCAGCGCGCTCTTCTGGAACGAGGTGACAGAGGTGAGCTTCATCGGCGTGGTGATCCCGTTCGCGGCGATGCGCGGCGCGCCACCGTCGTCGCTCCCTGCCCGAGTCCGGGCACGCAAAAAGGAGCGAGGTGCGGGGCGCGAGCGGATCGCGCGGCCCGCTCGGAAGCGGGCCAAGGCAAGGCGCAGACTAGCGGACGCAAATGCAATTTCGAAGCGCGCGAATCGCGCAAAAAATGGCGCACCCCGCGCTCCTTGTGCCGTGAGGAGCGCGGGGTGCGCAGGCGGGCGCGAGGGCCCGAGCCGTGCCGGTCAGCGCGACCGGAGGGCGCTAGTTGAACCAGCTGGCGACCGTCTTCGAGAAGGCGTTGGGGTAGCCGGACTGGAGCGAGAGCGCGAGCGGCACCGAGGCGAGCAGCAGCGCGGCGGTCGCGCACATCAGCGCGATCGCGAGGCCGCCCTCGAAGGGCTCCTGCTCGTTGCGCACGGGCGCGTACTCTTCCTCTTCCTCGGTGGCCTCCTCTTCGGCGGCCTCCGCGGGCTCTTCCTCGAGGATCGTGTCGGCTTCCGAGATCTCCTCAGTCGCCATGCCGGCGTCGAGCTCGGTGTCGTCCTCGAAGACGATCTCCTCGGTGGCCTGGCCGACTTCGACGACCTCCCCGCCCTGCAGCGTGGAGCGCAGGTTCTCGACGTCGCTCTTGCGCAGCTTCACGACCTCGCCCTCGCGGATGGCGCGGATCTCGCCCTCGCTGACGAGGCGCTTGAGCTCCTCTTCCTTGAGGCGCAGCTCGCGCAGGGCTTCGTCGAAGCTGTAGAACTCCTTCTCGGCCACGGGATTCTCCTGTACTTCTCGGTTCTAGCGGGTTTCTGGGGGGGGGGGGGACCGGGATCCGCGCGCGGCGCGAACCCCTGAGCTTCTGGGGGCCTCGTGGGGCCTTATTGGCCCTTGGGCTTCTCCGCGGGCAGCGAGAGCAGCCCCTTCTCGGCGAACAGCTTCTCGAGCTCGCCGTAGGGGTACTCGCTCTTGTCGTTGTAGCCGTTGAGCTCCATGTCGAGCTCGATGCGCCGGGCTCCGACGAGGCGCACGCCTTGGTACGAGCCGGTCGAGGCCGCGGCGTAGACCGCAAGCCGCATCTTCTCCGTGTCGACCAAGTACAGCACGGAGGCGCCCGTGATGTCGGTGCCCGTCACGGCCACCATGCGGCCGTTGGAGTCGGCGGTTCCACCGTTGCTCACCACCATCGGGGTGGACTGGGTGGGAGGCGGGGGCGCGCCTTGCGGCACGGGGCTCCGCGACCACCCCACGGCCGCGAGCCCGAGCGCGCCGGCGGCGAGCAGGGTCAGCGGGGAAGGCGGCGTGCGCAGCCAGTTGGACAGACGAGGATGCATGGGAGCGAGGCGGGGACGGACGCGCCGCCCCTCGAGCCTTCTATACCGGCCGCGCAGGATAGTTCCCCCCTGCCCCGGCGAAAAGGGCTCACCAGCGGGAGAGTTCGCCGGTGACCTCCTCGACGAGGTCCTTCAGGGTCACCCAGCCCACCGGCTTGGCCGGGGAACCCACCAGCGCCGCCCGCTGGCCGCTCTGGCGCAGGCGCGAGAGGGCCCGGTCGAGCGGGGTGGCGGGGTCGAGCACGATCAGGGGCCGAATCAGGCCCTCCACGGGCGCGTCCGGACGGTCGCGCAGGAACTCCAGCTGGTGGATGTAGCCCGCCACGTGCCCCTTCCCATCGATCACCGGCAGGCGCGAGAAGAGCGTGCTGGAGAACTGCTCGTAGGCCCCCTCCCGGCCCCGCTCGAGGCGCAGAGTCTCGACCTTGCGCCAAGGCACCATCACCCGCTCGACCTGCCGGGCGCGCAGGTCGAGGGTATTCAGCGCAAGGCGCTCGATGTCCGGCAGGCCGCGGCCACCGCGCTCGCGCAGCAGCTCGAACACGCGCTCGCGGGCATGGACGTAGCGGAAGCCATCGGACTTGCCACCCAGCATCGAGCTGATGCCGTCCGAGATGCGCGAGAGCGGCCACGCGAGCGGGCTCACCACCACGCGCACGAAGGCCAGCACCGGGGCCGCCACGCGCAGCAGGTGGTGCGGGCGGCGGCGCGCGAGGTCCTTGGGGAACAGCTCGCCGAACAGCACCAGCACGGGCGTGAGCGTGAAGGCCACCAGCACCTCGTGCCACGAGACCGGAATCGGCAGCTGCTCGAGCAGCCCGTCGACCGCCACGGCGGAGAGCTGGTTCACCAGCGTGTTGCCGACGAGCAGCGAAGACAGCAGCAGCGCCTCGTTGCGCACCAGCCGGTGGCTGAGTGCCTGCAAGCGCCCACCGCGCAGGGCCTCGGCCGCCACGCGCGTGCGGCTCGAGCTGTAGAACGCCACCTCGGCGCCCGAGCAGATCGCCGAGAGCACGAGGCAGCCCACCAGCAGCAGGATCCACGCCAGCGTCACGGGGCCGCCTCCTGCTCCCCGGCGTCGAGCGCGCGCACGCCGACGCGCTCGATCCGGCGCCGGCGCATGCGCAGCACGCGGAACTCCAGCGGACCGGACGTGCAGCTGTCCCCCACCTTGGGCAGTCGCCCGAGCAACGCGGTCACGAACCCGCTCAAGGTCTCGAACTCGCGCGGCACCACGCCCTGGCCAAAGCGTTCGTTCCAGTCGCGAATCGAGAGCGCGCCGTCGATCTCGAAGCTGCCGTCCTCGAGCTCGACCACGGGCTGGTAGGTCGCCTCGCCCTCGACGCGCAGGTCGCCGACGACCTCCTCGAAGATCGTCTCGACGCTGACGAGCCCGGCCGTGCCGCCCCACTCGTCGATCACGACGCCCTCCGCCACGTGCTGTTCGCGCAGCACGCGCAGCGCGGACACGGCGAACGCGACCTCGGGCACGAACACGCACGGCTCGAGCATCTCGCGCACGGGGCGAGCCACATGCACGGCGAGGTTGCGCGTGCGCACGCGTCCGATGATCGCGTCCGGCCGACCGTCGACGACGAGCACCCAAGGTGTCTTGGTGTCGAGCGCTCGTCGCACGACGTCCGCGCGCCCCTCTTCGGACACGTCGAGCACGATCAGGTCGACGCGCGGCGTCATCACCTCGCGCACGCGCATGTCCTCGAGGCGCACGATCGCGGTCAGGAAGCGCGCCTCGTCGCCGAGCAGGTGACCTTGCTCCGCGGCCTGCCGCAGCGCATCGGAGATCGCGCTCGACGACAGTCCCTGCTCGCGCTCCCCGAAGCGGCCGAGCACGCGATAGAGCGGCACGAGCGCGAGCTCGAGCAGGCGCGCGAGCGGCGACGTGAAGACGGCGATCACGGACAGGAAGGGCGCGGCGATGCGCGCGATGGGCTCCGGCGAGCGGCGCGCAAGGTTCTTGGGCAGCACCTCGCCGAACACGACGACGAGCGCGAGCGCGATCAGTCCTTCGACCCACGCATCGACACCGCTGGCGTCCTCCGCCGCACGGGCC
>CAITGX010000387.1 GCA_903892045.1 uncultured Planctomycetota bacterium
CACGTGCTCGCGTCGCGGCTCCCGCATGCCAGCGAAGTGTCGAGCGCGTTGTCGAACCTCGTCGCGCGCGGCCTCGCCGTGAAGGGCACGACTTGGGAACTCGTTCGCACCAAGACGACGACGCCCTGCGCCAACCTCGTCGAGCTCGCGCGCTCCATCCGCAAGAGCGCTGAGGGCGACATCGACGTGCAGCGCTACAAGGGTCTCGGCGAGATGAACCCCGAGCAGCTGTGGGAGTCCACCATGGATCCCACCCGTCGACGCCTGTACCGCGTGCGGCTCGAGGACGAGTTCGCGGCAGACGCGATCTTCACGGTCCTGATGTCCAACCAGGTCGATGCGCGACGGCAGTACATCGAGCGCTACGCGCTCGAAGTGACCAACCTCGACGTGTAGTGCGCCGGTGGGCGGCCGGAAAGTTCTTCCGGCCGCTAAGGGTCGGGGAGCGGGGCGGCCGATACCCCTCCCCGAGCTCCCCCCGCCGTGAAGCACAGCTACCGTCTCGATTATCAGAGCCTGGCCGAGATCCTCGGCCAGCGCGGTCTCGTCGAGCCGCAGCGACTGAAGCTGGCGCTGCAGGCGAGCCAGACCGGCCCGATTCCCTTCCCCGAGCTGCTCGTGGGGGAAGGCCTGATCGCGGACTGGGATCTCTCGCGCGTGGTGTGCGACCTCTTCGGCCTGCCGTTCCTGCCGGTCGACCTGTATGCGCCGACGCCGGAGGCCATGCATGGCCTCGATGCCGACTTCCTGCGCACCCACCGGCTCGTGCCGCTCGCGCGCCACAAGCGTCTGCTCACGGTAGCGATGCCGGCTCTCGTGCCTGCCGACGTGCTCGCCCAGCTGTCGACGCAGAGCGACCTGCAGGTCATGCCCGTGGTGGGCACCGTCAACACCAACAATCGCTGGATGCTGGAGCACCTGCCCGCGCCGTTGCCTCAGTCCGCTGGCTCGGGCGAGTGGAACAAGATCTTCGACGAGGGCGACGCCGCCGTGCTGCTCAACCTTGACTCGGAGTCGACGTCGGTGGAACGGGCACCACCGGCTCCGTTGCCTTCCCCGATTCCGCCGCTGTCGGCCCTGCCGAAGCTGCCGCCGTCGTCGAAGCCGCGCTCGTAGCGGCGTTGGTGCGCTCGATCTCCGCGCGCATCAGCGCGGCTTCGCGCTGCACCGAAGCCTGCGCGGCGCGCTGCGCGTCCTCGAACTCGCGCTTGGCCTTCTGGATCTCCTGGTCGATGCCCGTCTCGCGACGCAGGTCGGAGAGCGAGCGCCGCACGCGCTGCAAGGTCGCCGCCGTCTCGCCCGCCACCTGCGGAAGTCGCTGGCCAAACACGAGGATCGCGACCACGAAGATCACGACGAGCTCGGCGAAGGACAGACCGAAGAACTCCATGCGCTCCGGATTGTAGCGCTGGCCACGGCACGCGGCAGCGACAGGAGCTTCCGCAGCTAGCGACGCAGCGCTCGCCAGCGGTCGAGCAGCGTGCCGTCGTCCCGTCGCCAGGCGAAGTTGGGCGTGATGTTGAAGCGCAGGCTGCCCACGCCTTCGCCGGCGATGTAGGAGTTCTGGATCTCGAGCACGAAGTCGTGCCCGAAGCGGCGCAGGCTCACGGAGTAGGCGAGCTGGTCTTCGGCACTGCCCACGCCCAGCGTCTGGCGTCCCTCGACCTCCCACTTGGCCGAGAGCGCGTAGCGCGCGCCCACGGTGAGCGCCTCGTAGAGCCGCTGCCCGGCGGTGTCGCGGGCCGAGTGATAGCCCGTCTCGAGGGTCAGGTCCTGATAGGGCTCGAAGCCGGCGATCGTCTGCGAGTAGTTCGTCTCGCCCGAGGCGGTGTCATAGCGACCGTCATGCAAGACGCCGTAAGGGATGCCGAAAGCCACGGAGAGCCAGTTCACACGCGCGGCGCTGGGCAACCATCCGTCCTGCAGTCCGATCCCGACCTCGTCCGCCCACGTCTGCGAGAGCTCGATGTCGAGGTCGCTGGTCAGCTCGCGATTCTCCCAGCGTGAGCGCAAGTTGAAGTCGACGTAGCGGCCCTCGATCGAGCGATCCGCGACATCGAACTCCACGACGGGCAGGTTGTCTTCGCCGGAGACGAGGTCGCCGCGCAGCTCGACCGAGGGCGTGACGACGTGCCTCGAGCCATCCGCGAACGTGCGCCACAGCGAGGTCGACGTGGTGATGCCCGCGATGAGGGCCGCCCGCGACGCGCTCGAATCGGCGCTGACATCATCGCTCCAGCCCGTCGCTCGCGCCTCGAGGAACGGCGTCGTGCGCACGCCGCCGATCTCCATGTCGATCGGCAGCTCGACGCGTTGCCCCGCATCGATCCGCGTCACCGAGCGGTCGCCGAGACCGTCCGCGAAGGGGGATTCGTACTTCGGATCCCCGTCGAAGCGTGCGAGGTGATCGAGCGAGACCGAGGTGCTCGCGACCACCGAGTGACCCGCGAGTTGACCGACCTCCGCGCGCCCCGAGAGCCACGACAGCGACGGCTGGTCGATCACGGCCGTGCGGAAATCCTCGATGCGCGCTTCGGCCGTCGCGCTGAAGAAGTCGAGGTCGCGCACCTTGCGCCAGTAGACGAAGTTCTCGCGCTCCTCGTAGGCGAGGTAGCTCGACTCCCAGAACTCGGCCTGCACGCCGGGATCGGTCTGGTAGGTGAGGACGGTGTCGATCCACTCGTCCTCGCCGAGCCGGAAGCGGCCGCGGGTGTGGAACCACGAGCGCAGGTCGCCGCGATCGGCGCGATCGACGCGCACGAGACCGCGGTCCTTGCCGGTGTCCCAGACCGTGTCGAGATAGACGTCGTAGCGGTAGATGTCGGCCGCGCGCAGCTGGGTCTCGAGCCCGAGCACGATGCCACGGCTGGTGAGGTCCACGCGCGCGCGATTGCTGCCCTCGGGCTTGGGCAGGTCGAGGTCGGGAGTGAGCTGGTCGAAGAGCCAGCTGAAACCATCGCCAATCCAGCCGAGCTCACCCGAGATGCTGGCCGAGATGAACGTGCCGAGCTTGGAGTCGCTGCCGAACGAGGGCAGGCGGAACCCGCCGACAGAGAGCGCCTCTTGGTCGAGTTTGTAGTCGTTCGTCATCGGGCCCGCGATGCGCGGCAGCGGGAGCCCGAGCCCGCCCGCGAGCGCGATCTCGTTGTTGTCGAGCTCGATGTCCCAGCCGTCGCGCTCGACGACTTCTTCGACGGCTCCGCTGCGCTGGTCCTGACGCTCTTCCTTCTTGTAGCGCGGCACGACGGCGAAGTTGCCGATGCGGATCTTGTAGTGGGGGACATCGTGCTCGCAGGTCGTCGCCACCGCTCCGACGGCGCTCATGGAGCCATCCGCGGACGTGCGCAGCCAGTCCACCTCGACCTTGAGGTAGTAGTTGCGGCTTCCGATCGGAAGCTCGATGTCGAGCACGAACTCGTGCACCCAGCCGTGGCCGTCGACGAGGTCGAGGTACACGCCGTCCGCGCGGGCCTTGCGCACGTCGTTGACGCGATATTCGACGTCGCCGTCGAGATACAGCTCCTGCAGCCAGCGCGCACCGCTGTGGAGCGGGAAGCCTCCGAACAGCACCTTCGGCACGCCTGCGCGCCCACGGGCGTCGGGATCCGCGACCAGATCCGGGTCGAGCTCCTGATCGCTGGAGAGCGCTTGCCATTGGCCCTGATCGACCCACAGCAGCGCCCAGTTTGCGCGCAGCACGTTCGCGCCCTCGCGCCACGTCGGCTGGCGGAAGATCAGCGCCGTGCGATCCTCCATCGTCAGGGGCTCCAGCGCCTCGTAGGAGATCGACCAGTTCTCGAGGTCGTCAGGAGAGGAGCGAACGCTGCCGCCGTCCGACTGCAGGAAGCCGGTCGCCAGATCGAAGGTGAACTCGGGAGAGGACCAGCTGACGCCTCCGCGCTCGATCGACGCTTCACGTGCAGCGGGCAGGGCGGGATTTCCGAGCAGGGTGATGCGCCGCGAGTCGTGTTCGACGGTCAGCACCTCGGCGCGGGCGCGACCGAGCGGGTCCGCATCGAGCCGCACGGTTCCCTGCGCGACGAGATCCACGAGCGAGGCGGCTGCGGACGCCTCGTCGAGCTCCCCCTCGACGCGTCGCGCGCGCAGCAC
>CAITGX010000388.1 GCA_903892045.1 uncultured Planctomycetota bacterium
CGCGCAGACCGGGGCAATCACGCTGGTCGAGAACGAGATCACCGCGGCGCAGCCGTCGCGAGTCGCGCTCTCCCCCTCGGGTCGCTTCCTGTACGCCTCGATCGCCAGCGACGACACGATCCGCACCTTCTCGATCGATCCTCTCACGGGCGCGCTCGCGCAGGTCGCCGCGACTCCGGCCGGCGACCGACCTGAGAGCCTGAGCTTCGACTTCAGCGGTCGGCTGCTGTACGTGACCGTCGGGCAGGGCGCCGAAGTGGAGATCTTCCGCGTCGATGCGACGACGGGAGCGCTGCTGCGCGAGGATTCCCTGCGCACGCGAGCCTCGCCGCTCAGCATCGCGACGGTGCCGGGAGAACTTACGCCCCAGCCGCGCGCGGGCTACGCCTACGTCGCGACGACCCAGTCGGCCGCGCCGGCCGTGTTCCGGCTCGACGCCCAGGACGGAGCCCTCGAGCCCGTCTCCGCTCCGGCGCCCTCGACGGCTCAGCAGCAGTCCATGGCCCTGCATCCCTCGGCGCGCTGGCTGGTGTCCGCTCGACCGGGCCACAACGAGCTCGCGGTGCTGGCCCTCGATCCGCAGACGGGGCTCCCCACCGCGCCCGAGTCGCTGAACACGGTCGGCAGCGAGCCCATCTCGCTCGCCTTCGAACCTTCGGGACGTCGACTCCTCGTCCTGCACCGCTCGCTGGGCGAAGTGCGCTCGCTCGCCTTCGACGAGACCTCGGGAGCGCTGGTGCACGTCGGAGCGCTGCCCGTGGGCGGTGGCTCGCGCTCGATCGCCGTCGATCCGAGCGGTCGCTTCGCCTACGTCGCCAACCCGCAGACCAACGAGATCCTGACCGTGGCGATCGACCTCGCCACGGGGGCGCTGAGCCAGTCGCTGCCGGCGAAGGGGCTCGATGGTCAGCCGACGGCGATCGCGGTCACTCCCAACGGTCGCTACCTGCTCGCGAGCGCCGCCTCGAAGGGACGCCTCGCCCTGTACGGCATCGCTGCAGCGGACGGCGCGCTGACGCTGATCAATTCCCGCCTCGCGGGCACCAACACGATCGCGATCGCGAGCGATCCGATCGGGCGCTTCGTGTACGTGTGCAACCGCGACACCAACGGTGTCGGCGACGTGGCCGTGTTCCGCGTCGAGCCCAACGCGCTCGTCAGCGGCTTCCTCACGCGCATCGGCGAGGTCACGGCCGGCAACCAGCCCATCGCCGCTGCGGTGCACCCCGCCGGTTCGCAGCTGTACGTCGCCAGCGAAGGCTCGAGTTCGCTCTCGCGGCTCGCGATCGACCGTTCGACCGGCATGCCGCAGGCGGTCCAGTCCAGCGCGCTGTCCTCACCCCCTCAAGGGATCGCCCTGAGCCTGCGCCTCGTCCCCTAGTCGCCGACGCGCTGCGCGAGCGACAGGGAGCGTGCGGAGCCAAGCTCGAGCAGCGCCACACGAGAGCGCTCCTTCACGAGTTCGCACTCGGCCTCACCCCTGAGCAGGCCCAATCCATCGACGAGCTGGTCGCTGGCGTCGCGCCGCGCGAGCAGGGTGTCGAGCGCCTCCATGGCGTCGACGCACAGAGCGCCACGGGCCCGCGCCAGCTCTCGCGGCAGCATGGCATCGAGCCACTCGCGCCGCTCGCGGACCCAGGCGTTCCAGCCCTCGGAGTCACCCCCGAGGTCCTTGCCCGTCGTCGCGCGCAGCGCTTCTCGTGCGACAGCACGAACGAGCGCGTCGACGTCATCGAGACACTCGACGAGCGCCTCGACCGCCAGGGTGTCGCGCGCGTTGCCGAGCACGGCTGCGGCGCAGCGCCGCAGCTTCGGATCGTCTCGATGGAGCGACTCCCTCACGAGCGCGAGCGCGCGCTCGCCCAGCGCAGCGCGCGCCGGGCACGAGGGCTGGGCCAGCGCAGTGAGGATCGCGAGGTCGAGCGCAGCATCGGTCCCGAGGGCGCGCGCGGCGATGGCGGGACCGCGAGAGTCCCCCGATTGCGCCCAGCCGCGCACCAGCGTCGCCGCGAGCTCCGCAGGCAGGCCGGCGAGCATGGACTCGAGATGCCGCTCGCTCGCCTGCGACGAAGTCAGCGCGAGCGCCAGCGCGTGCTCGATGGGCTCGGCGACGAAGCTGCGTGAGAGATCGGCAGGCTCGAAGTCGCGCGCGAGGCGCACGACGATCGGCAGCGCGAGCTCTCCGCCGAGCTCCCCAGCAAGCTCGACGAGCACACGACGCTCGTCGCGCGTCGGTGCGGAGCAATCGACCAGAGACTGGGCACGCAACGCAGGCTCGTAGCGCGTCCAAGCGTCGCGCAACGCGGCGACTCGCAGATCCCCTGTCGCCGCATCCTCGCCCTCGGGCCACTCGCCGCGACCGAGAATGCCGTCGAGCAGGCTCGGCACGAGCTCCGGCCCCAGACCGACGGCCACATCCGCCAGCGCGACGGGGTCGAGACCGCGCGCGCCCTCGAGCAGGCTCGACAGCGCGCCACGCGCATCCGGGACGCTCGTCACCGACGCGGGAGCACGTCGCGACACGACCCCCAACCCAGGAGGGATCGCGCTCACCGCTTCCGGCTCCGGGGCGAGCAGCTCGTCGGCCACAGGCTCCTCCACCGGGTCGCTCGCGGGCGCGAGCTCGTCGCAGGCACGGCTCGCGACGTCCGCCACCGGCTCCGGCACGACCGGTCCGCGCCGCGGGACGGCGACGATGGCGAGCGCGGTGAACGCGCTCGCGCCCACGAGTGCGCCCCACGCCACCTTGAGCCGTGCCGCGCTCATCGCACCGCCACCGTGCGCCACGACACGACGTTCCAGTCGACCTCGCCCGGAGCCGCCGTGGGCAGGCCCGGCAAGGTGACTGCGCCGCTCGCGATGCGGCCATCGAAGTTGACCGTGAGCTTGGAGTGCTGCGTTCCGTGGTCGCGGTTGATGCGCACTTGGTTGCCCGCGGTCATGTTGCCGTTGACCGTCACTTTGGCCGAGCCGCTGGCGGACAGGTTGTTGTCGAAGAAGTTGTTCTCGGCGTACATGAACGAGTCCATGCGCTCGAGCGTGCCGAAGCTTGGATCGCCGAAGTAGATGTTGCCCGAGTTCGCGACGGCCGGGTCCTTCATCGCGATCATCGCCAGCGCGCCCGTGGTCGCGTTCTGGTACAGGATGTTGTCGGAGATGTAGATGTTTCCGCGCACCACGAAGGTCGCGCGCACCGGATCGCTGCCGCTGTTGAAGAGCGTGAACGAGAAGATGTTGTTGTTGTGGATCCAGAGGTTGCCGTCGATGTAGTAGACCTTGTTGCTCGCGTTGGAGCCGGGGTTGCCGTCATGGCCGGCGAGCGTGATGCGCGTGCCGTTCGCCGGGGCCACCGTCGAGCTCGTGCTGACGGCCTCGTAAGGATCCTCGAGGAAGTAGTCGTCTTTCACCGTCGATGACGTGGCCGAGGTGCGATCGTTGGGGTTCCTGCGGAAGATGTGAGCGGGGCTCGACTCCGACACCTGCCACGCGCGACCCCCGAGCGTGCTGTGCGACTTGTACGTCGCGGAGGAGAACAGCGCGTTGACGTTGTAGTGCGCGGTGGTCGCGTAGTTCATCCCGGCGATGTCGGGGATCGGCAAGGTCTTGCCGGTGTCGCCGCTGCCGCCGCTGATCGCGCCCGCCGCGCGGATCTGGCCGTTGATCTGCGCCGTGCCCGTGACGAGCACGTTGCGGCCGCTGTAGATGTTCCCGTTGATCACGTCGGCCTGGATGCCCGTGCCGCCGAACTTCATGTCGTACAGCGGGTCTCCCGAGACGTTTCCGGCGAAGAGCGCGCTGTGGTAGATGCCATCGTCGCTGGACTCGAGCACCGCCTGCGTGGCCTGTCGCACGCCACCGACCTCCGCCGTCGAGGTCACCGTGACCGTGCCGTCGTGACCGTTCTCGACGCGATACCAGTAGCCGCCGCCCGAGAACGGGAGCGGTTCCTGCTGGCTCCCCACCACCAGCTCGTCCACCTGCTCATCGACCGCGCCCTCGCGCACGGAACCTATCGCCAGCGAGAGCCCGGCCTCGGCCACGTAGAGAGCGCGCGCGGCCTGCTCGTCGCTCTCGTTCTCGCGCTTCACGGAGCCGCTGTAGCTCGAGAGCCCCGCCGCCAGCGCCGCTAGCACCATCACCGCGATCAACGCGACCAGCAGCGCCGATCCGCGCCGTCCCCGACCCTGCTTCGATCCAGATTGCATGCGCATGTCCCTCGTCTCCCCCTAGTTCCTCAAGTGCACCGTCGTGGTGACCGTCCGCAGCTGCACGCCGCCCGCGGGCGCGCGCGCCCCCACGGTCGCCCGGATCACCACGCTGGTCCCGCCGTTCTGCCACTGCAGGCTGAGCCCGCCCTCGTCGACGAGGCCGTTTCCGTTGTCGTCGAGGTTGTTTCCGGCCGTCTCTCCCTCGAGCGTCTCGGTCACGCCGCTCGCGAGCACCAACTCGCGCGCCGGCGTCGCGGTCGTGTCGAGCACGAGCACGACGTTGCCCTCGTCGACGATTCCATCGCGGTCGTTGTCGAGCCCGTCGTTGGGATCCTCGGGACTGGGCACGCGCGCGATGCGCCGTCGCGCCCCTTCGTCGATCGCTCCGGCCACGACGTCGAAGCCCTCGACCGTGCGGTATTCGACCTGCGCCGCGGCA
>CAITGX010000389.1 GCA_903892045.1 uncultured Planctomycetota bacterium
GCGGCGCCGCTCGAATCGCCGGTGGTCGCCCAAGTGGTCGTGGCCGAGGCCGTGAGCGAGGTGCTCGTGATCGCCGAGCCGACGCCGGCACCGGCGCCGATCGTGAGCGAGCCCGCGAGCGAGCCCGTCGCTGCCCACGAGGTCGTCCCCGCGGCGCCCGTCGCCGAGGCGGCCGCGCTCCAGCCCGAGCCCCTCGCCGTGGTTGCCCCTGCGGTGGCCGAGGTCGAGGAAGCCCCCGAGGAGGCCCTCGAGGAAGATTCGGAGGAGGACTCGGAGGAAGAGCTCGACGAGGAAGTCGAGGCAGAGCAGCCGGTCGCGGAGGCCGACGACGACGAGTTCGAGGACGAGGAAGAGTGCGAGGTCGACGAGGTCGACGAGGTCGACGAGGAAGCCCCCGTGGCCGCGGCCGCGCACGTCGAGCCCGTGGTCGAGGTGCACTCCGAAGCGGACTCCGATGAGGAGGAAGCGCTGGAGGCGCCGCCGGTCGCGGAGGTCGAGCCCGTGCAGCCGTCGCTGTTCGCCGACCTCGAACCCGAGCCGGTCCGTCCGTCCAAGGGCCGCGGCTCGAAGGCTGCCGCGCTCGCCACCGAGCCGCGCACGGCCCCCTCGACCGCCAGCATCGCCCCGACCCCGGTCGCGAGCGTGCAGCCCCCGCCCGTCGCCGAGGCCGAAGTGGAAGCCGAGGCGGCGCCCACGATGTCCGACGTCGTGCTGACGCCCGCTCCGGCCCGCTCGATCTCGCGCGTCTTCCTGCCCGAGCCGACCTACAAGGCCGGCTGCCTGTTCCTCGAGCGCAACCGCGTGGCGGTCTCGATGCTCCAGCGCGAGTTCCAGATGGACTTCAAGGTCGCGACCGCGGTGCTCGACCAGCTGCAGGACGTCGGTCTGATCGGGCCGTACCTCGGCGGCCAGCGCCGCGACATCCTGATGAGCGCGGACGAGTGGCAGGAGAAGGTCGGCGTCGCCGAGTGAACTCCGGCCGACCACGGCGGAACTGAGCGCGGGGCGTCCCAACGAGGGGCGCCCCGCGCGCTTTTGGGCAGGATTCCCGGCGCGGTTTCGGGCCTGCGTCGGGCTGGGGTATCCTGCCCGCCCGCGAGCGCTTTCGGCCGCGGACCCCGAACGAGCCACGCCCCGTGCCCAACCCTGCCGTCGTCTCGCTGGTGCACCTCGGGTGCGCCCGCAACCAGATCGATTCCGAACTGATCCTCGGTCGTCTCGCCGACGAGGGCCTGATCGTCTCCGGCGATCCCGAGCAGGCGGACACCGTCGTGCTCAACACCTGCTCGTTCATCGGGCCGGCGCGCGAGGAGTCCGAGAGCCAGATCCGCCGCCTGTGCGCGAAGAAGAAGCGCGGCGAGCTCGAGCGCGTGGTCGTCGCGGGCTGCCTCGTGCAGCGCTTCCAGCGCGACCTGCAGAAGCGCTTCCCCTTGGTCGACATCTTCGCCGAGATCTCCGACGGCAAGGCGCTCGCCAAGGCCATCTCCGACCTGTCCCAGGGGCGTTCGGCTCCGCGCTACCTCGACAACGGCGGCCTGCGCGAGGCGACGCGCGACGAGTCGCGCCTGCTGTCGACCCCGGGCTCCTACGCGTACCTGCGCATCAGCCACGGCTGCGACCACACCTGCTCGTTCTGCGCCATCCCCGCGATCCGCGGCCCGCACCGCTCCAAGCGTCCCGACGACGTGCTCTCGGAAGCGCGCGAGCTGATCGGCGCGGGTGTGAAGGAGCTCGTGATCGTCGCCGAGGACTCGACGGCGTGGGGGCGCGACATGGGGCTCGAGCTCGACGCGCTCGTGCGCTCGCTCGCGGACCTCGACGGCGAGCACAAGGTGCGCGTGATGTACGCCTATCCCAACCGCTTCCCCTGGGGACTCGCCGACCTGCTCGCGAACCATCCGCGCGTGGCGCGCTACCTCGACATTCCCGTGCAGCACATCGCGACGCCGATGCTGCGCGCGATGCGGCGCGCGGGCTCGGGCGACCAAGTGCGCAAGCTGCTCGACCGGCTGCGCAGCGAAGTCCCCGGCATCACCCTGCGCACGACCGTGCTGGTCGGCTTCCCGGGCGAGACCGAGAAGGACGTCGAGGAGCTGTGCGCGTTCATCCGCGAGTACCGCCTCGCGCGCCTCGGAGCGTTCACGTACTCGCCCGAGGAGGGCACGTCGGGCTTCGACCTGCCCGGACGCGTGAGCGACAAGGAGGCCAAGGCGCGCCAGCGCGCGGTGCTCGCGGCGCGCGACGAGGTCCTGCGCGCCGAGCAGCAGGCGCTCGTCGGCACGGAGTTCGCCGTCGTGATCGACGAGAGCTCGCCGGCGCGCGGAGTGCCCAACGTGGCGCGCGGCGACATGGATGCCCCGGAGGTCGACCTCGTCACGCTCGTCACCGGGCGCAAGCTCGGCGTCGGCAAGCGGCTGCGCGTCAAGGTCGAGGGCCTCGACGCCGAGTCGAACCTCGTCGCGAAAGCGGTGCGGGGCTGATGGCCGTCGGCGTCTTCGCGCACTGGCCCAATCGCATCACGGCGATGCGCTTCGCCGGCGCGGTGGCGCTGTTCGTGCTGCTCGCGCGCGTCGGGAACGCGACGGCGGACCAGCTCATGACGCGGCGGACCGAGATGCACGCGTGCCTGTGGCTGTTCGTGGCGGTCGCGCTCTCGGACATCCTCGACGGCTGGCTCGCGCGGCGCGGCAACCACATCACGGCCTTCGGGCGCATCGCGGACCCGTTCGTCGACAAGGTGCTCGTGATGGGCGCGATGATCTACCTCGCGGTGCTGCCATGGTCGCGGGAGTTCTTTCCCGCGTGGGTGGTGGTCGTCGTGCTCGCGCGCGAGTTTCTCGTCACGGGGATTCGCGGCTACGTCGAGAGCCTCGGCCATGCCTTCCCGGCCGACTGGTTCGGCAAGGTGAAGATGCTCGTGCAGTGCTGGGCGATCGGGATTCCGATGGGGATGCACGCCTTCGAGCTGTCGGATGTCGCCCGCGGGCGCTGGGAGCTCGCAGGGCACGCGCTCGTGTGGCTCACGCTCGTGACCTCGGTGGGCTCGGGCCTCTCGTACGTCTTCAAGGCTCGCAAGTTCCTCTCGGGAGAGTCGCGATGAACTGGCTCAAGCTCGGTCTCGTGTCCTGCGGCTACCTCGGCTGCTCGCCCTTCGCGCCCGGCACCGTCGGCACGCTCGGCGGCGTGGCGATCGCGTGGGCGCTCTCGGGACAGGAGCACTACCTCGCGCTCAGCCTCGGAGTGGCGGCGATTCTCTACCTGATCGGCCGCTCGCTCGGCGACTGGGCGGAGTCCTACGCGGGCGAGAAGGACCCCGGGATCTTCGTGCTCGACGAGGTGATCGGCTACCTGATCACGATCGCGTGGACGGGAGGCCCGAGCTACCTGTCGCTCGCGGTGGCGTTCTTCGTGTTCCGCTTCTTCGACATCTTCAAGCCCAAGCTCGCGCGGCGCATGGAAAAGCTCGGCGGCGGCGACGGCATCCTGCTCGACGACGTGGTGGCGGGCGTATACGGGCTCGTGCTGGTCATGGTGCCGGCGCGGCTGCTGCTCCCCAACTTGCCGTGGCTCGCGGGGGCGAACTGAGATGGCGGCGCGCAGGAAAGGCGCTGCGGAAGAGCGCGGGTCGAGCGGCTTGCCGATCTGGATGCGCTTCACGCTGTCGATGACGATCGCGCTCACCGTCGTCTCGTCTGCGGCGGGGTTCCTGCTCTACAAGAGCGCGCGGCAGGTGAGCGCCAACGTGCAGCAGGCGACGATGGTCGGTGCGACCGAGCTCACCGCGCCCGTGGTGCAGGCGACGGTCGAGCGCCAGCGCGCGGTGGCGGAGCGCGAGCTCTACTTCGCGCTCGAGCAGCAGGCCGCGAAGGACGCGGCGGCCACGGCCAAGGAGTTTCCGGAGGGCGGCGACTCGCGCTACGAGAGCCTGCGACGCGCGTTCCAGAACTACCAGTACGGCCTGCGCGACGCCTACCGCGCCCAGCGCGAGCAGCGCGAGCAGCGCTACAAGGAGCTCGGTGCCGTCGAGTCCTGGAAGCAGGTCGGCAAGGCAACGGAGCATGCCTCCGGCGCGGTTCTCGAGGCGTCGGTGACCTACGCGGACGGCTCGAGCGGGGTGATCTTCAAGCATCAGGGGCGCGAGGGCGCGCCGGTGTTCCTGCTCCTGCCGGACACCGCCCAAGTGGCCGATCGCAGCCTGCTCGGCCTCGTGATCGGCGTCACGTTCGTGATCATTCTCGTCGGCGCGATGGTGTCGGTGTGGGTCGCGAACCAGGTCTCCGGGCCCATCACGCGCATCGTCGAGGACGTGCGCGCCATCGCTGGCGGTGACCTTGGCCACCGCGTCGTCGCCGACGCGGGCGGCGAGGTCGGCACGCTCGCCCGCGCGATCGACCGCATGACGAAGAGCCTCGCGGAGGCGCGCGACAACGAGGTCGAGCTCGAGGTGCGCCAGCGCGAGCTGCAGGTCGCGAGCGAGGTGCGCGAGCAGCTGCTGCCGCAGTCGACACCGAAGCTGCCGGGCTACGAGCTCGGTCACCTGCACCTTGCGTCGTCGGGACTGTGCGGCGACCTCCTCGACTACGTCGAGGCTGGCGCGCCGGCGACGGTGGGCTTGCTCGTGTGCGAGGTCTCCGGCAAGGGACTGCCGGGAGCGATCGTTGGCGCGACGGCGCGCTCGTACCTGCGCTCGAAGCTCGCGGATGGCGGCGATCTCAAGGCCGCGCTCTCGAGCGCGAACCGCGCGCTCGCGCGCGACGTCCGCCGCGGCATGGCCGTGACCTCGCTGTTCGCCTCGCTGGACGCGACGCAAGGCATCGCGACGGTCGCGTGCAGCGGTCACAAGGTGCCGCTGGTGCGCTTCACTGCCGAAGATCGCAAGGTGCGCGTGGTGCACCCCGAGGGCATCGCGCTCGGCTTCGACAAGGGGCCTGTGTTCGACAGCAAGCTCGAGCTCGCGTTGGTTCCCGTGGAGAGGGGCGATCGGCTGGTGCTCGTCAACTCGGGAGCCGTGACGGTCGCGAATGCCGAAGGTGCCGAGCTCGGCGAGAAGGGCCTGTACGCGCTCGTCATGAAGTACGGTGCGCTTCCGACAGACCAGTTCCTCTCCAAGCTGCGCGAGGCGCTGCTCGCCCACGCGGGCGATGCCCCGCGCGAGCGCGACATCTCGATCGTCACCGTCAGCCGGACCTGAACCATGCAAGTGCGCGAATTCCAGGCGCTCATCGAGCGCATCTACTTCGAGCGCGACTCCGCGCGCGGCCTCCACGGCACCCACATGTGGTTCTGCGAGGAGGTGGGGGAGCTGACGCGCGCCCTGCGCCGCAATCGCAAGGAGGAACTCGAGGGCGAGTTCGCCGACGTGCTTGCGTGGCTCTCCACGCTGGCCTCGATGTCGGGCATCGACCTCGAGGCCGCCGCGCGCAAGAAGTACGAGCAAGGCTGCCCGCGCTGCAAGGCCGCGCCTTGCGCGTGCCCGTGAGGCGAGACCCGTGGCACGCGCGTCGAAGCCTGACGCGCGGGAGCTGACGCTCTTCGAGGTCGGACCCGCGCCCGCTCCCCGGGCGGGGCTCTACGCGGAGGTCGCGCTCAACCGCCCCGTGGCGGTGCAGTTCACCTACTCCGTGCCCGACGAGCTCGTGGCGCGGGTCGTGCCCGGCGTGCGCGTGGCGGTGCCGTTCGGGGCCGAGCGCGAGATCGGAGTCGTGACGGCCATCGCGCGCGAGTGCGCGCTCGACAAGGTGCGCCCGATCGCGACCCTGCTCGACGACGAGCCCCTCGTGAGCGCGGACTTGCTCGCGCTGACGCGCTGGATCGGCGAGCGCTACGCGTGCTCGTGGGGCGAGGCGTTGCACGCCGTGCTGCCGGCGGCTCTCAAGCGAGAGCGCGAGAGCGCCAAGGTGATCGTGGCGTCGCCCGCGCCCGGCATCGGCGCCAAGGAACTCGCCGAGATCGAGGAGAGCCAGCCCAAGCAGCATCGCATGCTGCGCACGCTGCTCGAGATCGGCGGGCGCATCGAGCTGCGCGAGCTGTGTCGCAAGCTCAACCTGTCCGACTCCGCGGCGCGCACGTTGCACCGACGTGGCTGGATCCGGCTCGAGAAGGTCGAGGCGGATGCCGACGAGCTCGAGACCTCGCGCGCCGCTCGGCCGCGCCCGGAGAGCCTGCACCCGACCCAGCAGGCCGCGCTCGCGGCGTTGCTCGAGCCGCTCGAGGCAGGACGTTCGGGGGCCTTCCTGCTGCAGGGCGTCACGGGCAGCGGCAAGACCGAGGTCTACCTTGCGCTGATCGAGCGCGCGCTGGCTCTCGGCCGCGGCGCGATCGTGCTCGTGCCGGAAATCGCGCTGACGCCCCAGACGGTCGGCTGGTTCCGAGCGCGCTTCGAGAACGTGGCCGTGCTGCACTCGCGCATGACCGACGCGCAGCGGCTGCGCATGTGGCAGCGCGTGCAGCGCGGCGAGGCACGCGTCGTCGTTGGTGCCCGCTCCGCACTGTTCGCGCCCATGGAGCGCTTGGGCGTGATCGTGGTCGACGAAGAACACGAGCCTTCGTTCAAGCAGGGCTCGACGCCGCGTTACCACGCCCGCGATGTCGCGATCGAGCGCGCGCGCGCGACGGGGGCGGTGTGCGTGCTCGGCTCCGCGACCCCGTCGCTCGAGAGCTGGGAAGCGGCACGGCGCGGGACGCTGAAACGATTGCTCATGCCGCAGCGCATCAGCGGCCACGGCTTCCCGCCGATCGAGGTTGTCGACATCCGCTCTGAGCCCGCCGGTCCGCAGGGACACAAGCTCTTCTCGCGACGCCTGCTGCTCCTGCTGCAGGAGGCCCTCGCGCGCGGCGAGCAGGCGATCCTGTTCCAGAATCGCCGCGGCTTCGCGCCCGTTCTGTGGTGTCCGGGTTGCAAGGAAACGCTGCGCTGCAAGCGTTGCGACGTCGCGCTCGCGTGGCACCAGCGCATCGGGCGCATGGTCTGCCACAGCTGCTGCGAGGAACGGCGCTCGCCGCAGGCGTGCCCGGTCTGCACACGGCCCGGCATGCGCTTCGTCGGCGCGGGCTCCGAGCGGATCGAGCTCGAGATCCAGAAGGTCGCACCCGAGGCGCGCGTGCGGCGCATGGACTCGGACACGATGCGGCGCCGCGAGGACTACGAGGACACGCTCTCCGCATTCGGGCGACAGGAGATCGACGTGCTCGTCGGCACGCAGATGATCGCCAAGGGACTCGACTTCCCGCGCGTGACGCTGGTGGGAATCATCTCCGCGGACGGAGCCCTGCACCTGCCCGATTTTCGCGCGGCGGAGCGCACCTTCCAGCTCATCAGCCAAGTCGCGGGCCGTGCAGGCCGCGGAGCGTTGCCCGGCCGCATCGTGGTGCAGACCATGTCCCCGCAGCACCCCGCTATCGTGCGTGCGGCCGCGAACGACTTCGAGGGCTTCGCGACGAACGAGAGCGCGCTGCGTTCCGAGCTCGCGTACCCGCCCCACGGACGGCTCGTGCGCCTGCTCTACGAGGACCCGAGCGAGAAGCTCGTGATCGACGCCTCGGATGCCGCTGGCGAGCTCTTGCGCGAGAAGCTCGTCGACAGCGACGCGGCCGTGCTCGGTCCCGCGCCTGCTCCGATCGCCATGGTGCGCGAGCGCCACCGTCGCCACCTGCTCATCAAGCTCCCGGATGACCCCGTGCAGCTCGGACTCGTGCTCGCCGCCACGCGCATGCTCGGCGAGAGCGGCGTGAAGTTGCGGCCGGTGATCGACGTGGACCCTGTGTCGCTGTTCTGATCCCTCAGCGATCTTTGGGGCGGGGCACGGTGACGAGGCCGGCGTCCACGGTCGAGGTTTCGGTGCCGCCACTGCAGCGGAGCGCGAGCACGTTGGCGCCCACTCGCAGTGCCGCGCGCGCTTCCGCCGTCAGCGACTCGAGCAGGTATCCACGCGCACCGCTCGACAGGCGAGCCGCGAACGCCCCGTTGAGCCAGACCTCCGCGTCCCCGACGAGCTCGATCGCGAGTCGGACTTCCTCGCCCGGAACGCTCGTGAGCTCGAAGTTCCGCCGCAGCCAGAGCGTTGGCGCTGTCCAAGTCGTGCGCACAAGCTTCGTGTCCGCGAGTGGCGCACCGAAGGCACCCGAGGCCATCGGCCAGCTCGCTGCGTCGAATTCGGGCTGCTGCCAGTTCGCGGCGGGCTCGTTCTCGGTCCAGCTCCACCGAGTCGCGCCGCTGCGAGCATCGCTCACGAGCGACTGCCCGGTCGGGAGGGGAGCGGTGGCCCACGTGAGCGGTCCCTTCGCGCCGCGCGCGAACCACTTGCTCCACAGCGACGGGTCCGCAAGCGCGCGCAGGAAGGCGGGCTCGCGTTCGCGAGACTCCAGCTTCGCTCCGAAGAGCTCGAGCTGGAGCGCCTTGTTCCATGCGAGTGCAAGGGACGGATCCACGACGCCCGCGCCCTGTGTGCTCGCGAGGTTTTCCCACTCGGCGGCCTGCGTTCTCGCGAGCAGCTCGAGTTCCAGGGCCCTTTGTGTACTCCCCATCTGCCGCGCGATTTGCGCGATGGCCGCGAGAGCGAGGACCGACTTGGCATGCGTGGTGGAGTCGAGCCCGGAGTCCTTCATCGTGCTGGTTTCCTCGGCCAGGAAACTCGACCACGACGACAGCGACTGCCAGTAGCGCGCGGCAAGCTCGACGCGCCCCTCGCGTTGGCAGATCGCGGCCACGAGCAGGATCAGGTCGGCACAGTCAGCGACGGACGTCGCTCGATTCGTGACGGTCTCGTCGGCCGGTCCTGCCGCATGCGGGAATGTTCCGAGGTCGTGGGGCGCAAATGGAGCCTTCCACGCACTCGACGCCGCTCGCTCGAGGAGCGGCACGAGCATCGCCTTCGCGAGATCGCTCGAGAGGAGCAGTTGCTGCAAGGCGCCGGTTCCGACGGCGTTCGCCGGAGAGATGGCGTGTCCCGCATCCGCGCCGCGCACGAAGATTAGCGGGCGTCCATTCCTGTCGGCGCACAGCTTGCTTGCGCCGCGTGTCGGCCGGTACGCGAGCCGGCAGGCTTGCATCCACGACGCGCCTCCGGACGCGATCAGGTCGCTGGAGAGCTCGCGATCGAACTCGTTGCAGCGCGCGACCACCTGCTCACCGGCCGCGTCTACGGCTTGCAGCAGCGCGGCCACGTCCATCCCATCGCGACGCCAGTAGGGCCGCAGCCGCTCCTCGCCGTAGCGCACGGACCAAGGCTCGTCGTAGGCGAGGATCGCGCGCGCGAGGACGGGCGCAGCGTCCGACTTCGCGGTCACGTAACCCGCACCAGCGCGACCCTCGAGGCGCAGCGAGATGGCGCTCGCGCCGTCGGCTGCTGCTCGTGGCTCGAGAAAGCTCGGGGAGACGCTCGCGCTGCGCCGCTCGACGAAGGCGCGCCGCAGCTCGTCGGCCGGTCCAAAGTTGGCGCGCACTCCGGGGCCTTGGCGCGCGCTGGCGAACACGATGCCGCACTCCAGCCGCTCTCGGGTCGAACTCGGCGCTCGCCACGGCGGGTCGAGCGCCTCCACGCACGCCGTCTCGAGTCCCTCGATCGCGACGAGCCTGCCTTGCACCCGCTCGGAGGGCGCCTCGACGGCGGCCAGCGCCGCGACGTCGAGATAGAAGTCGATCGAGTGTTCGTTGCCGTCGCTCGACCGGGCTTGCAGCTCGACATAGGTGACAGGCCACGCGAGCACGTCGAGATCGTCCGGAAGTGCCGGCGTGACGAACGCGAGCTCGAGCTCGACGCCGGCCACGAGCGAGCTGAAGCGCGTGGTCGTGAAGTCGACGACCGTCGCGCTCTGATCCGGCGCGGGGATCTCCTGCGGCTCGCCACCGAGCAGGCGCACGACCTTGTCACCGTCGATGCGCGCGAGCACGCACATCGGCACCACGCGTCCGCTCGCATGGGCCGTCGCGCCGGTGGTGGGCCCGGTGCGACTCGACCACAGGCTGAAGAACGGATCGTGGACGACGAGCGGGACTGGTTCCTGCCGCTCTTCCTGCGCAAGAGCGAGCGATCCGAAGACGAGCGCTGCGGCGAGCTGGAGCATGCGCGCCAAGATAGCGCGCACGCGCCTGCGCTAGTTCGCCACGAGCTCGCGGAAGCGCGAGAAGAGGTGTGCGCTGTCGAGCGGGCCGGGCGCGGCCTCGGGGTGGTACTGCACGCTCATCACCTTGGCCGTGCGATGGCGGATGCCCTCGACGGTCATGTCGTTCAGGTTGATGTGCGTGAGCTCGAGCTCCTTCGGCAGCGTCTTCGGATCGACTGCGAACGAGTGGTTCTGCGACGTGATCTCGACGCGGCCGGTCAGCAGGTCGCGCACCGGGTGGTTCGCGCCGTGGTGGCCGAAGGGCATCTTGTGCGTCTTCGCGCCGAGCACGATGCCGAGGATCTGGTGGCCGAGGCAGATGCCGAAGATCGGCTTCTTCCCGACGAGGTTGGCGATCTCGGGGATGGCGCACACGGGCGCCGGGTCGCCGGGACCGTTGGAGAGGAAGATCGCGTCGGGCTCGAGCGCGAGCACCTCGCTGGCCTTGGTGGTCGCCGGCACGACGGTGACGTCGAAGCCCGCGTGCACCAGCGAGCGCATGATGTTGCGCTTGGCGCCGAAGTCATACGCCACGCAGCGCTTGCGCGGCCCGCTCCAGCGCTCGACCAGCGCTGGGTAGCTCGGGTCGAAGTCGTGGTTCCACTCGTACACCTGCTTGCAGGTCACGATGCGCGCGAGGTCGCGATGGTCGGTGGAGAGCGTGCCCTTGGCCTTCTTGACGAGCGACTCGGGGTTCGAGTCGACGGTCGAGACCACGCACTTGAGGCAGCCCTCCTCGCGCACGATCTTCGTCAGGCGCCGCGTGTCGACGCCGTCGATCGCGACCACGCCCTTGGCGGCCAGCCAGTCGGGCAGCGAGCTCGTCGCGCGCCGGTTCGACGGGATCGAGCTCATCTCCTTCATCACGAAGGCCTCGGGCCACGCGGCGCCGCTCTCGTCGTCCTCGGCCACGATGCCGTAGTTGCCGATCAGCGGATAGGTCATCACCACGACCTGCCCAAAGTAGGACGGGTCGGTGAGGATCTCCTGGTAGCCGCTCATGGCGGTGTTGAAGACGATGTCGCCGCCCTTCTCGCCGCGCGCGCCAACGGCGCGACCGGGGAGCACGACGCCGTTCTCGAGGGCCAGCCACGCCGTGGGGGCAAGTTCTTCGTGGGAGCTCATGGGTGGGTGCTTGCGTGTCGCGGGGTGGTGGCGAGCGCGTTGATGCGGGCCGCGGCGCAACCGGCGCCGAAGCCATTGTCGATGTTGCAGACCGTGACGCCGGAGGCGCACGAGTTGAGCATGCCGAGCAGCGCGGAGAGGCCGCCGAACGACGCTCCGTAGCCGACCGAGGTCGGCACGGCGATCACGGGCCGGTCGACGAGGCCGCCGACGACGCTCGGGAGCGCGCCTTCCATTCCCGCGACGACGACGAGCGCATTCGCGGAGCGCAGGCGCTCGGTGTGCTGCAAGATGCGGTGGATACCGGCGACACCGACGTCGCGCAGCTCCTCGACGCGCGCGCCGTGCATGCGCGCCGTGACTGCGGCTTCCTCGGCCACGGCACCGTCGGACGTGCCCGCGCTGATCACGAGTACGAGGCCGGACGGAGCGTGCGCACGCTCGGGCTCGACCGTGACGCAGCCGGAGCGTTCCCAGACGCGCGCGCGAGGCAAGCGCGCCGCGAGTGCCGCCCGACCGGCGGTCGTCGTGCGCGTGACGAGCAGGCGGTCATGGTGCTCGAGCAGGGCGACCGCGATGTCGACGAGCTCCTCCGGCGTCTTGCCCGCGCCGAACACGACCTCGGGGTGTCCGCAGCGCAGCGCGCGGTGCGTGTCGAGCGTGGTGTGGCCGAGCTCGCGCTGCGGCAACGCCGCAAGTTGCGCCATGGCCTGGGCGACGTCGACGCGGCCCTCGCGGACGGCGTGCAGGAGCAGTTCGAGCGGCTGGGGATCCAAGGGGGCGACCGGGCGGGCGGAGATTATGGCGAGCGAGCCCGCCGCGCGCGACTGCGCGGGCCCCGAGGCTCGTGCGGCGCTAGTTGGAGGCCGCGTCCAGTGCCAGATCGGCCACGTTTCCGGCCTTCCAGCGCTGCCAGCCCAGCCCCGCGATCATGGCCGCGTTGTCGGTGCAGAAGGCCGGCGGGGGGAAGTGGGCGCGCAGGCCGCGGCTTGCGGCCGCTGCCGCCAGCTTCTCGCGCAAGCGGCGATTGCAGGCCACGCCGCCGCCGACGAGCACATCCTCGAGTCCGAGCTCGAGGGCCGCGCGCACCGTGGGCTCCACGAGGGCGTCGACCACCGCTTCCTGGAACGAGGCCGCCACGTGCTCGCGCGCCGGGATCGCCTCCGGCGCCGGCAGCGGTGCCTGCGCGTTCTGTCCGCGCACGTGGTACAGCACGGCGGTCTTGAGACCGCTGAACGAGAACGGCGGGAAGCGCGGCGGCGTCTCCCCGCGCTCGACGCGCGGCCGGTAGCGCGGGAAGTCGAAGCGGCGCGGATCGCCGGACTCCGCGAGCTTCGAGACGCTTGGCCCGCCCGGGTAGGGGAGCCCGAGCATGTGCGCGACCTTGTCGAAGGCCTCGCCCGCCGCGTCGTCGAGCGTGCCCGCGAGGCGCTCGATCTCGAGCGGCGAGCGCGCGTGGTAGAGCGCAGTGTGTCCGCCGCTCACGACGAGCGCGACGCACGGCCACGGCGCGCGCGGCAGGCCCATGCCTGCGGCATACACGTGCGCTTCGATGTGATCGACGGCGACGAGCGGCAGCCCGCGCGCGAAGGCCAGCGCCTTGGCGGTCGAGAGCCCGACGAGCAGCGAACCGATCAAGCCGGGCTTCGCGGTCACCGCGATCGCCCCGAGCTCGTCGAGCGAGACGTTCGCGCGCTCGAGCGCGCGGTCGATCACGGGCAGGATCGCGCGCAGGTGCGAGCGGCCCGCGACTTCGGGCACGACACCGCCGTACTGCGCGTGCTCCGCGACCTGGCTGTCGACTTCCGATGAGAGGATCTCGCGCCCCGCCCGCACCACCGCCGCCGCGGTTTCGTCGCACGAGGACTCAATGCCGAGCACGAGCTCGCTCATCGCGCATCCTCAGCGGCGCACGGATGCTCTCCGCGCAGGAGCGCGAGCGCAGCGTCGAGCTGCGGATCCGCGGGCGGACGCGGGTACACGCTGCGACCGACGTCCGCTTCCCACGCCGCGAGCTCGGCAAGCGCCGTGCGCGGCGGGCTGTAGCTCGCGAGGAACTGCCGCACGAGCGTCTCCTCGTCGGGCGCGAGCGCCACTTGCAGGTCCGGCTCGAGCCCGTGCTCCCACGAGCCCTCGACGGTGCGCTCGATGTTGCGGTGCGACGGCGTGTAGTAGTACGCGCTGACGAGCTTCACCACGCGCTCGCCGTCGCCGAAGCTCTCGACGCGCTGCACGAGCCCCTTGCCGAACGTGGGCACGCCCACGGTCACGGCCACGCGGTGCTCCTGCAGCGCTGCGGCGAGCACTTCGCTCGCGCTCGCCGACTCGCCGTCGACGAGGATCGCGAGCGACATGCCTGCGAGCGTCGCCTCGCTCTCGTTGGCCTCGTAGCGCTGCGACGTGTCACGTCCCTCGTGCGAGACGATCAGGCCCGAGCGCAGGAAGCGGTTGGCGATGCGCGTGGCGGAGCGCAGCACTCCGCCGAGATTTCCGCGCAGGTCGAGCACCAGCCCGCGCGCGCCTTGCTCGCGCAGGTCCGCCACGGCCGCGTCGAACTCGGCCGGCGTCTCGCCGCTGAATGCCGAGATCGCGATGTACCCGACGGTCGGAGCGAGCAGTCGCGCGTGGCGCACGGTCGGATCGACGAGCGCCTCTTGCCCGATCTCGACGGTCCGCTCCGCTCCGTCGCGGCCGCGCAGCGTGAGCGCGAGCGGCCCGCGATCGCGCTCGCCGAGCCGCCGCCGCAGCTCGCTGGTCGCCATGCCGAGCGTCGACTCCTCGCCCACGCGCACGATCTGGTCGCCCACGCGCAACCCGGCCTTCTCTGCCGGCGAGCCCGAGAGCGTGAACAGCACGCGCGCCTCGCTCACGGGTTGGGCGAACACCACGCCGATGCCTTGGTAGTGCCCGCTCGTCTCGCGCTCGACCGCCGCGACCTCCTCGGGCCCGTAGTAGCGCGAGTAGGGGTCGAGCCGCTCGACCATCCCGGCGAGGGCCTGATCGAGCAGCTCCTCTCGCCCGACCTCCCGCACGTAGGTCCGCTCGACGAAGGAACGAACTTCCCGGTAGGTAGCGGCGTCCGGATCCTCTGCCCGGGCGAGCAGGCGGGCCCCGAACAGGCCGAGGACCGCCCCGAGCGTCACGCCCACGCCCAGATGCAGCGCATCCCGCCGCCCCTGGGCCCGGCGCCGCGCCGCTTCGTCCACCGCATCCATGGCGCGGATCCTATCCCGCCCGCGGACGACGCTCCCGCGCCAGAGCGCGGAGAGCCGAAAAGTGCCGGACCGATTTGGGTTCGCTCGGTCGTCCAACGTAGCTTGGAGGGCCGCGGGGCCCGTCCCAGCTTTCCTCCCATGCGCGCGCGCCTCCTCGTCCTGCTCGTCGCCTCCCTGCTCGTCGCCCCCGGCGCGGCTCAGGAGCGTGGGCGGGGCTCGGAGGGGGCTCCCAAGGGCCAAGGGCGACCCGCCAAGCCTGGCGGACGTGGCAAGGCTCCCGAGCGACCTGCACCGGCCGCCCCCGGCGAGTCGGCTCCTGCGGCCGGGGGGCAGGGTGCGGCTCCGACCCCTCCGACGGGTCGCAGCGGCGCTCCCCAAGCGCGAGCCAGTACGCCCGCCACCCAGGCTCCGGCTCCGCCGCCGGCGGCTGTTCCGGTGCCTGTCCCGCCGGAGCAAGTCACGCTCGCCGCGGCGCAGGCCCTGTTCCAGTCGTCCGACCTCAATGGGGACGGCCAGCTCGACCTCAAGGAAGCCGCCGCGGCGGGCCTCGGGCCCCGGGACTGCAACGCGGCCGACACCGATGGCGATCGGATGCTCGCGCAAGCGGAGTTCCTCGTCGCCTATGTCGGTTCGCTCGCCCAGCAGCGGCGGCGGATCGCGCCCGACCTGCAGGCTGCCGTCACCGCGCCGCCCGTCCCGACACCGACTCCGGTTCCGACTCCAGCTCCGGGCCCCAAGGCGGCCGGCCCCGCGCGCTCGGCGAGTCCCGTGGTCGCCGCCCCGGCCCCTTCGCGGCCGGGCACCGCTCAGTACGAGCTCGAGAACAAGATCGAGGAGGCGCTGCGCAAGAACCTTGGGGACCAGTACGTCGCTCGTCCTCAGCCGACGCCTCCGGTCGACGCGACTGTGCCCGCCGAAGGCTCCACGGCGAGTCCCGCAGCAGCGCCGGAGGTTTCCGAGACCGAGCCCGTCGAGCGCTCGCTCGAGCAGCGCGCCGCGGAGCTGCGCGAGGCGCTCGAACTGCGCCTGCGCGAGAGTGGGGCGGGTCCCGAGGAGGTCGCCGTCGCGCGGGCGCGGCTCGAGCGACAGCTCGCCGAGCTCGCGCAGGCCGCTTCCAACAGGCCAGCGCCCGGATCCCGTCGGGATCCGACGCGCACGCCCGACGAGCGCGACCGCGAGCTGCGCGAGAACCTCGAGGCCAAGCTGGTCGAAGAGCATGCCACGCCCGAGCAGGCGGCCAACGCCCGAGAGCGGCTCGAAGCCCGCATCGCCGAAATGCGGTCCAAGGATGCCGAGCGGGCGTCCGAAGCCAGCGAGGGAGAGCCGACCGCTGCCCGTACCTTCGAGCAGCGTGCCGAGGAGCTGCGCGCCAATCTGGAGCTCAAGCTGGCTGAGACCAACGCGCCGCCGGCGGAAGCCGAGGCCGCGCGTGCGCGTCTCGAGCGCCAGCTCGCCGAGTTGGCTCAGGGCTCCGCGCCCAAGCCGCCGCCGGGCTCGCGCCGCGACCTGACGCGCTCGCCCGACGAGCGCGACCGCGAGCTGCGCGAGGGCCTCGAGGCCAAGCTCAAGGAGGACAACGCCACGCCGGAACAGGCGGCCAACGCGCGCGAGCGGCTCGAGGCCCGCATCGACGAGATGCGCGCCAAGGACGCCGAACGCGGCCGGGCTTCGGCCGTGGCCCCGGCCACTTCACCCGTGACGCCGACTCCCGCGCCCAAGGAACCCGCGCCGCCCGCGAGCGCTCCCGTTCCGGCGGAAGATCCCGTCGAGGCGCGCTTCCGCAACCTGCGCGAAGGGCTCGAGCGCAAGCTGGCCGAGTCCGGAGCCACTCCCGAAGAGGCCACGGCCGAACGCGCGCGGCTCGAGAAGCGCATCGAAGCGCTGCGTCGCGAGGCCGCGGGCGGCGCGCGCCCGGCCACGGGCGGGAAAAAGAAGCGCGACGGCGGAGGCTAGCCCTCCCATCCGTCGCGCTGCTTGGATCGGGCCTCCCCCCGGAGCCCCGATCCTCGCCACCCCCGTGGCGATGCACTAGCCCGCCGCGCGTTCTTCCACGCGGCGGTAGAAGGTCGTCCGGCCCAGCGGGCCCTCCCAGGCGAAGGTCTCGCCGCGCCCCGGGAAGAGCACGCGCAGCGGGTGATCCACGTCGAGGCTGCAGCCGAGCGTGGCGAGCTCCTTTTCCGCGCGGCGCAGCTCGCGCCGCTGGGTGGAGAGCTGGCTCTCGAGGCGCGCGATCTCCTCGCGCTGCTCGAGCTGGTCGATGGAGAGGGTGCCCAGTCGGCGCTCGAGGGCCTCGATCGCGCGGTTGCGTTCCTCGAGTTCGCGCCCGATGGCACGCACGAGGGGCAGCAGGCGTTCGGCCTCGGACTTGGCAAAGCTCTTGGGGTGCATGGGGGTGGCTCCGGGCTTGGGTTGCGGGACTTGGTACGAGACGAGCAGCCGGAGTGCCCCCCGAAACCGTGCGCGAATCCCGCCGCGAACGGGCTTTTTTAGATTCTGCGCCCTGTGGCCCCCGCCGCGCGGGAAGGAGTTTCCGCCTCGCTACGCCGCCGAAAGCGGACTTTCGGCCCTGCGTGCAACTGGTCCGCCCGCAGGGGGGCGCTAGAGTGCGTCGCACCAAGCCATGCCGCGCCCCATCGTCGAGATCACCCACGTCCAAGAGTTCTCCGCCGCTCACCGCCTCGTGAGCGCCCATCTCTCGGAGCAGGAGAATCGCGAGCTGTACGGGCCCTGCTTCACGGACCACGGCCACAACTACTCGGTCGAGGTCACCGTGCGCGGCCCGGTCGAGCCGGAGACCGGCATGGTCATGGACTTGAACCGCCTCAGCCGCCTTGTCGTCGAGCGCATCATCGCGCGCGTCGACCACCGCCACCTCAACCACGACGTGCCCTTCCTGAAGGGCACGATCACCACCGCCGAGAACGTCGCCGTCGCCTTCTGGGACGAGCTCGAACCGGCCCTGCGAGCCTTCAAGGGATGCAAGCTCTACCGGATCCGTCTGAACGAAAGTCGCGCCAATCGGGCCGAGTACTACGGCCCGGAGACGGCGGCATCGCGAAGCTCGTCTCGAAGCTCCTCAAGGAGCTCGGCGAAGACCCGAAGCGCGAAGGGCTGAAGGCCACTCCGGACCGGGTCGAGCGCTCGCTGCGCGAGCTGACGGCCGGCTCGTCGATGTCGGTCGCCGACGTGATCGGCGAGGGCGTCTTCACCGAGGACTGCTCGGAGATGGTGCTCGTCAAGGACATCGAGTTCTACAGCCTGTGCGAGCACCACATGCTGCCGTTCTACGGCCGCGTGCACGTCGCCTACATTCCCAACGGGCGCATCATCGGCCTGTCGAAGATCCCGCGCATCGTCGACGTGTTCGCGCGCCGGCTGCAGGTGCAGGAGCGCATGACCCAGCAGATCGCGCAGGCGCTGCAGGAGGCGCTGCAGCCCAAGGGCGTCGGCGTCGTGGCCGATGCGCACCACCTGTGCATGATGATGCGCGGCGTGCAGAAGCAGAACTCCTCCGCGCTGACCTCGTGCCTGCTCGGCGCGTTCCAGTCGGACTCGAAGACGCGCAACGAGTTCCTGAACTTCGTGCGCAGCATCCCGCCGCGCTGAGCACTCGCAGCGCGCCGTTCGTCGGCACGGGAAGCACATTCGCGCGCCGGCGTGGCGCGCGGAGCCTAAGGCACATCCAGCGGGCCGTGTTCAGTCCCGGGTCGCGACTTCCGCGCTCATCCGACGGCACGCGCCGTTCAGGCGCTGGTGATCGGCGGGCCTTCAGGGCACGTCGAGGTCGTCGACGTTGGTCTCGCGCGGCGAGGTCCACGCCTTCCACAGGACCTCGGCCACATCCTCGGGCTGCTTCATCTTCGAGCGGTCCCAGTTGCCGGGGACTCCGTCGAAGATCGCGGTGTCGGTCGAGCTCGGATAGACCGTCGAGACGCGCACGCCCGCGGGGCGCAGCTCCTCGCGCAGCGCGTCACCGAAGCCGCGCAGCGCGTACTTCGAGGCGCAGTAGGCGGTGTTGCCCGCGTAGCCGCGCTTGCCGGCCATCGACGAGATGTTGAAAACGTGGCCGCGGCCGCTCGCTTTCAGCGCCGGCAGGCACTCCTTGGTCACGAAGTAGGGGCCGTCGACGTTGGCGAGGAACATCCAGCGCCAGCGCTCGTAGTCGGTCTCCTCGAGCGGCGCGACATGGAACACGCCGGCGTTGTTGACGAGCACGTCGACCTCGTCGCCGAGGAACTCCATCGCGCGCCACATGCCCGCGGCGACGCTCTGCTCCTCGCGCACGTCGAACTGCGCGGCCATGCCCTTGCCGCCGGCGCGCTCGATCTCGGCCACGACCTTGTCGATCTCCGTCGCCGTGCGCGCCGCGACCACCACGCTCGCGCCCTCGCGGGCGAAGCGCAGCGCGATGGCCCGGCCGATTCCGCGGCCGCCGCCGGTGACGAGAACTCGAAGTGCAGTCATGGTCGCTTCCTTTCGTGGCCCGCGTGGGGGAGTCACGCATCCTAGCAGTCGCGCGCACGGACTCGTCCACGTCGTCCGGCGTCTCCGGATGGAGCCCTGGCTGCGTATACTCCTTCACCCCATGGTCTGGAGCAGCCTCGGCACGCAATTTTGCCTCGAGCTCGCCTTCGGCGTGCTCGTCACCATGGCCGCCGTGGCCCGCGCGCCGCTCGGCACGTTCTTCTTCCAGTTGATGGGCGTGACGGCGCTCGTGCCGTTGCTCGTGGCGATCGTGCTCGAGCCGACGGTCGGTGCCGGCGAGTGGCTCGCGCTGCCGCGCATCCTAGCGGGGCTCTCCGCTGCCACGTTTCTCGTCTACGCCTCGCCCGTGCGCGCCCGCACGCGCGAAGTCGCGCTGATCCTCTCGGCAGTCCTCTCGGCCGCATCGCTGGCGATGTACCTGCGCAACATGGGCCCCATCGGCGACGGCTTGCCGTGGATCGTGGCGAGCCTCTCCGCGCTCGGCACCGGCCTCGTCGGCGGCAGCGTCGGCCTCGCGATGGTCTTTGGGCACTGGTACCTGACGATCCCGACGCTCGACGTCGCGTGGCTCGTGCGCCTCAATCGCCTGACGATGGTCTGGATGGGCCTGTCGCTCGCGGCGGTGCTCGCCACGTGCGCCGTGTTCCAGCGCGACCTCGCCGCGCGCGACATCGACATCTTCGGCACGTGGCCCATGTTCCACATCGGCACGCGCGTGCTGCTCGGCATCGCCATGCCGCTGCTGTTCGGCTGGATGTGCGCACAGTCGCTGCGCTACCGCAACACGCGCTCCGCCACGGGCATCCTGTATGCCTCGACCGTGCTCGTGCTCATTGGCACGGCCGTCTCGATCTTCCTGCAGGACCTCTACGGAGTTCCGCTGTGAGCGCGCGCGTCGCGTTGCGCTGCCCTCGCGGCGACGAGGCTGCGAGCCCGACGCCGGTGACCGTGCCGATCCCCGACGCCGTGCGCTGCACGCACTGCGGCGACGTGCACGCGCTCGCGCCCGCGAGCGTCAACGCTCAGGGCGGCCTGCAGGGCTGCACCGCGTGCGGTCACCCCGAGCTCTACACGCAGAAGGACTTCCCGCGCTCGCTCGGCATCGCGATCGTCGTGCTCGCCGCCGTCCTCGCGCCGTTCACTTACTACGCGTCGCTCGGCGTGGCCGCGCTCGTCGACGCTCTGCTCTATCACTTCGCGCCCAACGTCGTGCTCTGCTACGTCTGCCGCAGCGAGCACCGCGGCTTCTCGCCGATCCCGAAGCACCCGCGCTTCGACCGCGAGATCGAGGAGCGCCTGAAGTTCGGCGAGCGCGCCGTCATGGGCAAGCCCATGCGCCAAGGCGGCACCGCCGGCGCCCCCGAGCCCGAGCACTAATCGCTGCGCGGTTTCGTTTTCGAGCTCGTCACTCGTCGAGCCCGTCACTCGTCGAGCTCGGCGGCGAGCTCGGCGACGGTGCGCGACGGGGACTTGCAGGCGTAGTTGCGGCAGACGAAGGCGCGCGGGCCGCGCTCGTCGGCGTTCTTGCCGTCGAGGAGCGGCATCAGGGTGGCGTCGGAGCGCGCGTCGGAGAGGGCGACGACGCGCTGCGGGAGGAAGCGCGAGCGCACGGCGGTGAGCAGCGTGCGCGTGCGCGGGTCGTCGCGCTCGCCGGCGATCACGATCTCGCGCGGGCCGGCGGCGAGGAAGTCGACGGCGGCGAGCATTTGGCTGAAGGCCTGCGGGTAGCGGTTGAGCACGAGGCCGATCGAGCGGATGGCGGACTCGGCGCGGCGCGCGAGCTCGCCCTTGCCCGTGAGCTCCGCGAGGCGCAGCAAGTTGAGCACGTGCACGCTCTGGCCCGCGGGAAGCGCGCCGTCCTGCGGTGACTTGAGGCGCGCGATCAGCTGCTCGTGGTCGTCGGACGTCGTGAACCAGCCGCCGTTCTCGGCGTCGGCGAAGTGCGCGTGCACCACGCGCTCGAGCGCGAGCGCCTCCTCGATCCAGCGCGGGTCGAAGTCCGCCTCGTAGAGGTCGACGAGGCCCGCGATGAGGAAGGCGTGGTCATCGAGGTACGCGTTCAGCTTCGCGCGCCCGCCGCGCGACGTCGCGAGCAGTCGTCCTTCGGGCGTGCGCAAGTGCGCGAGCAGGTAGTCCGCCGCGCGCCGCGCCGCGGCGAGGTGGCGCTCGTCGCCGAGCACCTGATACGCCTGCGCGAGCGCCGAGATCATCAGGCCGTTCCAGCTCGTGAGGACCTTGTCGTCCGTGCCCGGCTTGATGCGCAGCTCGCGCGCCGCGAGCAGTTTCGCGCGCGCCTGCACCATGGCCGCCTCGAGCTCGCCGCGCTCGAGTTTCAGGCTCGCCGCGACCTTGTCCGCCGGCTCCGGCCGCCACAGCGCGCTGCGCCCGTGCTCGAAGTTGCCCTCGTCGGTGACGTTCCACCACTCGGCGGCCCAGCGCCCGACGCGCGAGCCGAGCACGAGGTCGAGCTCCTTCGGCGTCCAGACGAAGAACTTGCCCTCCTCGCCCTCGCTGTCGGCGTCCTGCGTGCTCGCGAAGGCGCCCTCGGGCGTCACCATCTCGCGCAGCACCCACTCGCAGCACTCGCGCGCGATCCGCGCGTACTCGGCGTTGCCCGTCGCGAGGTAGCCCTCGAGGTACGCCGGCACGAGCAGCGCGTTGTCGTAGAGCATCTTCTCGAAGTGGGGGATCAGCCACTTCTCGTCGGTCGAGTAGCGATGGAAGCCCCCGCCGAGCTGGTCGTACATGCCGCCCGCAGCCATGCGATCGAGCGTGTGCGTGGCCATGGCCAGCGCGGCCGGATCCTGCGTGCGCAGCCAGTGACGCAGCACGAGCCGGATGTCCATGGCGTGCGGGAACTTGGGCGCGCCGCCGAAGCCGCCCCACTCGGGGTCGTAGTTTTGGCCGAGCATGGCGTAGGCCAGCGCGAGCGCGTTCGGGTCGAGGTCGCCTGTCGCCACTTGCGGCTTGCGGATCATGTCGCCGAGCGCGCGGCCGCGCTTGGCGATGCTCTCGCGATCGTTGCGCCAGGCGAGGCCCAGCGACTGCACGATCTCCGGCCAACTCGGGCGCCCGTAGCGGCGCACGGGCGGGAAGTAGGTGCCGCCGAAGAACGGCTCGAGCTCCGGCGTGAGGAACACGCTCATGGGCCAGCCGCCCGAGCCCGTCATGGCCTGCACGGCCTTCATGTAGATGTCGTCGAGGTCCGGTCGCTCCTCGCGGTCGACCTTGACGTTGATGAAGTGCTCGTTCATCAGCGCCGCGATCTGCGGGTTCTCGAAGCTCTCGTGCTCCATCACGTGGCACCAGTGGCAGGCCGAGTACCCGATCGAGAGGAAGATCGGCTTCTCTTCCCGCCGCGCGCGCTCGAGCGCCTCGGGGCCCCAGGGGTACCAGTCCACCGGATTCGAGGCGTGCTGGAGCAGGTAGGGGCTCGTCTCCTGGGCGAGGCGATTGCGGGTGGGGGAGCTCGGGCTCGTCATGGCAGCTTCTCGGTGCGGTTCTGGCTCGTCTGGCTTTCGATCCACCGCGCGGCAACTGGCCGCGAGCAGGACGAGCACGAGCACAGGACGCATGGAGCGGCGAAGTCTAGGCCGCAGCGCCCGCGAGCCCTCCGGGCAAAAAA
>CAITGX010000390.1 GCA_903892045.1 uncultured Planctomycetota bacterium
GCGTTCCGCCTCGACAGCAACATGCCAGACGTGGCGTGGAGCGAGACCGCGAGCGACGGAGAGGGACGCGCGCGCTTCGCCTCCTTGCCGCCCGGTCGCGTGCGCATCGCGAGCGGACTCGGCGGCGCGGTCGAGGCGCGCATCGTCTCGGACGAGACACGCAGCGTGCGTCTCGTGCTCGACGTCGGATATCGACTGCAGGGCCGCACGATCGATGCGTCCGGCCGCGCCGTGTCCAACGCCTCGCTCTGGATCCTGCGTCCCGGGAGCCGCGACTCCCTGCGGGTCGGCGAGTCCGACGCGAACGGCCGCTTCGAGCTGCCCGGTGCCGTGTCTGGCCTGCGCCTCTTCGCGCGCTCGCTCGAGCGCTCGCCCTCGGTGCCCGTGACCCTCGGCGGCCCGGAGACGGCGCGCGTGGAGCTGCGCATCGCGCTGGGCATGGCGGGCGCAACCGTGAGCGGGCAAGTGGTCGACGGCGACGAGCAAGCCCTCGCCGGCGCCGCGGTGGCGCTCGAGCCGCTCGGTCTCGTCGGCGGCGAGCCGCCTCCGCGCGCACTCGCGATCACGGATGCCGAGGGCCGATTCCTGCTCGCGGGCTGCGAAGGGGGGGCCGCGCGCCTGCTCGTGCTGCACGAGGATGCCGTGCCCTTCGACCAGCAGATCACGGCGCTGCCCGGACAGCGCAACGACCACATCGTGCGCCTCGCGCGCGGCACTCTCGTGGCGGGCACCGTGTACGGCAGCGATGGCAAGCCGGCAGCCGACATCCCGCTGCGCCTCGCCGCATCGCACCCGTGGCTCGCGCGCGAGACGCGCTCGGACTCGAGTGGCGCCTACGTCCTGCGCGGCGTTCCGGCAGGAACAGCGCGCATCACGGTCGGGGCGGCCACGCAGGTGGTCGAAGTCCCGCGCGACAGCGCCTTCACCTGGAACCCGCGCCTGCGGGCTCCGACCGGCAACTAGCGCGCCGTGCTCTCGAGCAACGCGCGAAACCCGCTCGACGCGGAGTCGACCGTCGCGCGCGGACCGATCAGTCGCACGTAGTACGGCCCGAACTCGCTCTCGATCACGGCGCCGAGCAGCTTCCACTCCGGCTCATTCCAGCGCTCGGTTGCGCCCGGCGTGCGCTCGGCCACGCACGTGCCCTCGAGCTCCGCTTCCGTCACGGCGCGGCCACCGATCGTGCGGCTCGTGAGCTTGAGCCGCTCGCGCGAGCTCGCTCCGTCGACCTGAGTGAACTGCTGCGACCAGCGCGTGAGCTGCGCCTCGAGTGGGCCCATGCCGACCGCGCCGCGCCACAGCACCGTCAGTTCCGCGTCGTGAGCGTCGTCCCCCACGCGCGGCACGCGTGCCTGCAGCTTGCGCAGCGGAACGGCCGGAGTTTCCGCGATCCAGCCCTCCGGCAGCGTGAACGCGAGCTCGCTTGCCGCCGCGGCGGGCGCGGACTCGCCGGACGGCTTCGCCGTCGACGCGCTCGAGGAATCGGGGGCGAGACGCGCGGGCTCCGCCACGTCGGACGGGCTCGCCACCTCGAGTTCCACGTCCTGCCCCGCGCCATCGCCTCCGCCGCACGCGGCCAACGCGGCGAGGCCGAGCGACGCCAGCGCGCGTCTCATGCAAGCTCCCGTCGCTCGCGGGCCAGCGCCCAGCCGAAGGAGAACGCGAACACGAGCCCCAGCGGCGCGAACCACGGCCACGCGACGACCCAGCCCTGCGAGTTCATCCAGAGCACGGCCGCGCAGCCCCCGGCGAGTCCCGCGAGGCGCAGCGCTCGCCGCGCGAGCGGCTCCGCATCCCTCAGGCGCACGAGCACCCAAGCGACGAGCAGCGCCGCGCAACCGAAGCGCAAGGTCGGCAGCGTCCACGCCCCGTGCCATGCGATCGACACCACGGCGAGCACGCTGAGCGGAGCCGCGAACAGCAGGCCGCTCGCGTCGATCCGCCGCCCGAGGAAGAACGCGAGCGCGAAGGTCGCGAGCACCGCTCCCTGCGTGTAGGTCGGCATCGACAGCGCGAGGTTGAGCACGTCCTTGAAGCGCTCGTCGCGCTGGATCACCTCGCAGAACGCCGCGATCACGCACAGCAGCACGCCGAACCCGAGCACGAGCAGCTTGGACGTGCGCACCGCGCGACGCTCTTCCTCCTCCGTGCGCTGCTCGACGTCCTTGAGCACGAAAGCGCTCATCACGGTCTGCGACAGCGCCGCGAGGATCGAGTCGAGGCTCGAGATCGCCGCCGCGAACGCACCCGCGATGATCAGGCCGCGCATGCCGGCCGGCATCACCTCGACAATGAAGATCGGGAAGATGCGGTCGTTCTTCTGCGCGTAGAGCTCCGCGGCCGCGCCCTGCAGCGGGTGCTGCTGGTAGTAGGCGTAGAGCGCGATGCCGACCATCGCTACCGCGACGGCGACCAGCATCGAGCCGTAGCTCGCGAGCATGGCCTTCTTCGCGTCGCTCGCGTTGCGGCAGCAGAACACGCGCTGGGCCATCAGCTGGTCGGTGCCGAACGCGCCCACGCCGACGAGCGTGTTGGCGATCAGCGCCGCCCAGATCGTGTAGGGACGCGCGAAGGTCGCCTCGAGGTCGAAGAAGCGGAACTTGCCGGCCTCCTCGCCGAGGCGCACGACCTCGCCCACGCCCCCATCGATGTTCGACACGGCCGTAACGAACGCGAAGGCGATCGCCGTGAGGAAGATCAGGAACAGCACCGCGTCGGTCCAGATGACCGTCGCCATGCCGCCGAGCCAAGTCCACGCGATCGCGACCACGCCGATCACCGCGATCGCTGCCCACAGGCCCGGTATGCCCGTGGCGCGCTCGAACGCCGCGAGCTCGTCGTTCAGCACGACCTGCAGCACGATGCCGGTGAGGTACACGCGCGCGGCCTGCCCGAGCACGCCGCCGATGGAGAACAGGATCGTCGTCAGCGTGCGTGCGGGCTTGCCGAGCGCACTGCCCATGTAGTCGTAGGGACTGTAGATCTCGCGCTCGTAGTACTTCGGGATCAGCCACAGCGCGACGATGCAGCGCGCGAGCAGCAGTCCGATCAGGCCGAGCTGCAGGTAGGTGATGTTGCCGCCCGCATTGAACACCGTCGCCGGCAGGCTGATCAGCGTCACCGCGCTGATCTCGGTGGCGATGATCGAGGCCGAGACCGCGTACCAAGGCAGCTTGCGACCGCCGAGGAAGAACTCGCGGATCGTCGCGGGCTTGCCCGCGGTGATCGTCCCGATCCAGTGCGTCAGAGCGAACAGGCCGATCACGACGGCCCAGTCGACCCAGTTGAATCCGCCCGCGAGCGTGCCCTGCGCGTCAGCCACGACCACCCCACTTGGAAAGCGCCTCGACCGCGGCGCCGATCGCCGCAGGGTGTGCGAGCCGGGAGAGCTTCACGAACTCGCGCCGCTCCATCCCGCGCCCGCCATCGGGCGGGTAGAGCGCGTCGAGCCCGGTGCGGCGCAGGCCCTCGTCGAGCCGTGCCTCGAACGCGCGCCGCAGGGAGCCCTGCGTGCGCGGGTCGGCGAGCATGCGGCCGAGCTGGGCGCCGACGAGCACGCGCTCGAGACGAATGGGGCCGGCGTGGCCGCTCTCGGGCCGTCCGCCGGCCTGCAACGCCACGAGGCGGTGGGACACGAGCTGGCCGAGCGCCTCGCCCGCCTGCTCGAGCAGCTCGCGGGCGCGCGGATCGCGCTGCGCGCGATCCTCGGGGAACCTGCCCGGCTCGAGCGGCAGGCCAAGACCGGTGATGTCCGCCCAGCGACGGTTGATCCCAGAAGCCGACACCCAGCTCTCCAGCGGCGCACCGTCCCACTGCATGCGCCAGCCGCGGGGGAACCAGTCCTCGACCTCGGCGAGGTCGACGAGCTCGCCGCGCAGGCACAGCGCCTCCGCGAGCCCCGTGCCGCCGCCGACGTAGTACGCGTCGCGCACGCCGCGCAGGCCGCCGTCATCGGCATGGGCCTCGCCGACGCCCGCGCACCAGCCGTCGCTCTGCAGGCCGAGCAGCTCGCCGTCGAACTCGAGCCCCTCCGAGCGCAGCAGCTGCTCGAGCTGTTCGAGAAACTCCGGCACGCGCGGCCCATTCAGCGCGAACTCGATGCCGCGCGCGTCGGCCGTCTTGCGCCCGGGGAACGCGATGCCGAGCAGCACGCGTGCCGCCCCGCGCTCGTGCGCGAGTTCGAGCACGCAGCGCGCGGTCGACTCGACCCACGCCCAGCCCTGCTCGCGCTCAGCTGCGCCGATCGGGCCGAGCTTCTCCGGCCCTGCGAGGCCGAGTTCCGCGGGCGTCTCGAAGCCCGGCACCTGCCGGTGCGCGCGCATGCGCTCGGCTCCGCTCGCGCGCACGCGCACGCCGCCTCCCGGCGCCGGCTCGACCTCGACGTGCACCGCGCGCACGTGGGTCGCGCCGCCATCGACGCCGACGAGCTGGGTGGAGAGCGGAAGTCGGCGTTGGGGAGCGAGCCGCATGGCGGGAGTGAGGATGGCACTCCACGCAAGCCGTTGCAAAGGCCTGCGAAAAGCAACTCGCCCTCGCTACCGGCGAACCGGCAGCGAGGGCGAGCGTGCGGCGCGAGCTCGCGCTAGCGCTTGGTGGCGCCGGTGTAGATCTGGCGCGGACGGCCGATCTTGAACTCGGGGTCGCGGCGCGACTCGAGCCACTGGGCGACCCAGCCCGGCATGCGGCCGAGCGCGAACATCA
>CAITGX010000391.1 GCA_903892045.1 uncultured Planctomycetota bacterium
CGTCCATTCGAGCAGCAGTGCCCAGCCTTCGTCGCGCGTCAGGCTCACTTCGACTCCTGCGCGAACGAGAGCACCTCGAACCAGCCCGAGCGCGGCTCGCCCTTGCGCTTGTAGGCGATGACGAGCTCCTCGCCCGCTGCGGAACCGAGCTGGGCGCACTCCATGCTCACCACCTCGACCGTCTCGGGATCGCGCAGCACGACCGCGCGATCGGCCGCGCGCCCGCCCGTCAGGAGCGCCGCGCGACGCTGCACGAGGCCCCCGAGCGCATCGACCATGCGATCGATGTCCCAGACCGCCTTCTTCTCGTCGAACAGGAGCACGCGCAGCTTGCGCTCGCCGCTGCGATCCGCCGCAGTCTCGCCCGAGCGCGAGAGCCAGGCCTCGACACCGCGCTTGTCCTGCGTGAGCAGCAGCACGTCTTCGCGCCCATCGCCGTCGACATCCCCGCGCGCGCTGGCGCGGAACTGCTTCTCGACGTCCGTGAAGCGCTCGAGCACCTTCTCGGGGTTCTTCGCGAGACCGATGATCCCCGGCAGGCGCACCGCGAGCTCGTTCGAGAGGCTCGGGCTGCCCTCGAAGCGCCCCTCGCCGATGTTCGAGTAGGCCAGCACGCGCATCTCGATGTCCCACTCGCTGAACAGGCCCCGCAGGATCGTCGCCAGCGTGGGGATCTGCACCTTGACGAGGAGCAGGTCCGGCAAGTCGTCGGCGTCGAGCGGATGCACGAGCAGCGCCGTGATGTCCTCGGCCGTCTTGAGGATCGCGGAGGGCTGCGTGAATTGCGGGCCTTCCTTGGTGCCGCGGAAGACCCACACCTTGCGCCGGTGGCCGATCACGTAGTCCGGGATGCGGTCGCCGTCGAGGTCGCGGCTCGACCACGAGGCCTTGTCGCCGGCGGAGAGCGTCCCGCCGAGCGCGAAGCCCGAGGCCTCCGTGGTGTCGCGGAAGATCGAGAGATCGACCGCGACATCCGCCTCGAGCGGAAAGGAACCGTCCTCGCGCTGCAGGTGGAATGCGCGACGGTTGCCCTGCTCGACCAGCAGGTCGGGACGGGCGTCGCCATTGACGTCGCGCGTCGCAAGTCCGGGAATCGCAAACGAGCTCTCGAGCGAATCCGAGAGGTACTCCGCATCGTGGCTGCCCCAGCGCGCGACCTCGACCGAGATCGTCGCCATCTTGCGGAACGCCGGGACACGCTGCTCGGTCCCGAGCGACGCCAGCCACAGTTCGACGCCGTTGAGGGTGGGCACGACGATGTCGTCGAGGCCGTCCATGTTGATGTCCTGCGCGATCGGCGCGAGCGACGGCGACTCGAGTCGCAGCGCGAAGCGCGCACGCGGGATCCAGGCCTGTGCCTCGGGCGTGATCTCCCCGCCCGCGAGCACCGCGTAGGCGCTCGTGCCCGACGGAGACATGCTGACGAGGTACGTCGTGCCGGCGTACGTGGCGAAGGCCAGCAGGCTGCGCTGCGGCGTCGGCAGCGTGAGCGTTCCGACGGGCTGCCCGCCCGCGTGTGGATGCAGGGTGCGCACGCGGCCGTCGCGACCGATCGCCACAAGCTCGCTCATCCCGTCGCGGTCGAGGTCGATCACGCGGTGGCACGCGAGCTCGAGCCCGGGCTCGAGCACGATCGCCTGCGTCGGAGTGGCGGCCTGCAGGCACAGGGAGAGAAGGAGCGCGCTCATCCGAACCTCACGAGCAGCACTTGCGCGGGCTCGATCACGAGCACGCTGGGCTTCGACTGTCCCGCCCGCGGCGGCACGAGCTCCACGGCCGCGTCCTCGTGGATCGCGGTCTCCCACAGCGGTTTGTCGAACAGGGTCCACGTCGACTTGTCGGCGCTGCCCTGCGCGCGCAGGAACATCACGCGCAGCTTCTCGGGCTCATCGCGCGCGAGCAGCTCGGAGATGCCGTCGCCCGTCAGGTCGCCGCAGAACTCCGCCGTGAGCTGGAAGCGCTCGAGCGGGATCGTGCGCTTCCACGTCACATCCGGCTGGCGCGAGAGCACGCCGCGCCGGTTGCGATAGACGTACAGCTCCGCATCGATGGACTTCGACGAAGCGCTGCGCAGCTGGTCGATCAGGTCCGGTCGCACCGCGCGCAGTACGAGCTCGGGGTAGCGATCGCCGTCGAGGTCCACGAAGCGCGGGCCGGAGATGAAGCCCGCAAACACCAGCAGGTTGGAGGGCCGACCTTCCTTGCCGAACGGGGCCGGGCCATCCTTCGCGCCCGCCTGGGTGAAGAACAGTCCCTGCGTGCGCACGTCCTCGGAGCGCTTGTCCCCGGCGAAGATCACGCAGTCCGCGCGCCGGTCGAGGTCGAGGTCCACCGCGTGCGAGCTGTACGACGTGTCGAGCCGGCGCGCGGCATCGACATCGACGGGCAGCTCGAGCGAATGGGCGACCGCTCCCGCGAACGCGCCGCGGTCCTGGGCGAACACGTGCAGGTGGTGCGAGGTCTGCACTACGAGGTCGAGGTCGCCGTCGGCGTCCCAGTCCGCGAGGTGCGGCGAGCTCACGCTCTCGCTCGCCTGCGCGAGGATCGCCGGTCGCGTGCCGATGGTGTCCTCCTCGCCCTCGGTCAATTCGAGGGTGTAGCTCGGGCGCTGGCGACGTCCCCGCACGGCGGGACCGTCGCGACGCGTCGCCGAGACCCACACTCCGCCGGCGTCCGCCTCCTCGGGCACGCGCAGGCGACTCGCGAGACCGAACGCTCCTTGCGTGCGCGGCCGACGCTGCGCGCACAGCAGGAAGCCGCCGGGCTCGGGCAAGAGCAGGTCATCGAGGCCGTCGCCATCGAAGTCCATCACTCCGTCCTGCCACACGTGCACGGTGGACGGGTCGGGGACCTGCCAAAGGAAGTCGCACTCGACGAGGCGCTCGGCGCGCGCTTCTCCGGCGAGCGGTGCCAACGCGAAGACTCCGCTGCCGTTGAAGAGCAGCAGCTCGGATCCGTTTCCGACGAGCGTGTCACCGGTCGCGACCGCAACCACGTCGGGGGTCAGGTCGACGACCTTCACCCGGGCGATCGTGCCCTGCGACTCACGCCAGATCTCGATCCGACGCCCGGCATTCTTGCCGCGCGCGCAGCTCGCCACGGCCACTTCGGGGAGCTTGTCGCCATCGAAGTCCGCGAGCAGGGCGGCCACGGGCTTCCACTCGGCCTCCACGGCCAGCGTCGCGACGCGCGCGAACTCAGGCTTGGCCGCGGGCTTCGCGCCCGCAGCCTGCAGCGCCAGCAGCGCAGCGAGGACGGCGCTCATGAGTCGATGGTCTCCAGCCGGTCCGCATCTCCGCCGGCGAAGTGCACGAACCAGAACAGCGTGGTCGTCCACGCGGCCGTTGTGCTCTCGTGCGAGAAGAGACCGAAGAGCAGCGAGAACGAGCTGCGGTCGCGCTGCCGCTCGTACTTGGCGAGCAGGGGGATCGAGAACTGCTTGAGTTCCTGCTCGCGTCGCGAGAGCGGAGCCCGCACCGCGACGATCGCGCCCTCGCGCACGAGCTCGAGGTCGAGCGTGGCCTTCTCGGGAGCATTGCGGATCGCGTCGACAAGGACCTGAGGATGCCCCACCTCGACCCCATCGACGGCGCGCACGAGGTCGCCGTACCGAACTCCGGCGGGCCGCCACGGACTCTCACGCGTGAGCCCGACGACGACGGCACCACCACCCGGACCGAGGGCGGCCGCGCGCGCCTCGACCTCGGTCGCGTTGCGCAGCACGAGTCCGACCCGACGCTCCTCGCGGAAGCGCTCGGCAGGCATGCGATCGCCCGGATGCACGCGCGGAACCGTCACGACGCGGAAGATGCGCTCGGCACCGGCGCGATCGACGACGAGAGCGATCGAGGAGCCCGGCTCGCTCTCGAGCTCGATGCGACGCCACTCGCTGGGCCAGTGCAGCGCCACCGTCTGCGCGGCGCGGGCCTCGAGCACGAGGTCTCCGACCTCCAGCCCGGCTGCGTCCGCAGGCGAATTCTCCACCACGGCCGTGACGACGACGCCCTCGGGCTCGCCCGCGAGCGCGTCGAGCGAGGTGCGCGAATCCCCTACCACGAGCCCGGTGAACGAGCCCTTCGGCAGCGCGGCGCGCGCGGACTCGTCCTGCGGCTCCGGCATGAGCTCGAGGGGCTCCTCCATCGCGGCGAGAGGCGGAGGCGTCTCGGGAAGGCCGGTGGACTTGCAGGCGGCGAGCACCGCGAGAAGCGAGAGCGTGAGGAACTTCATGGGATGGGACGGCGCACGAGGAGGACGACCGACAGCACGCCGCAGGCGAGCGCCCAGAGTGCGGGCACGGCGACGTCTTGCGGCAGGAAGCCCGCGAGCAGCGCTCCGTGCTCGAACGTCGAGTTGCTGATGCCCTGCGCGCGATCGGCGAGGAAGTGCAGGAAGGACGTGTCGCCGAGGGGGCTCGGCAGGTAGGCCGACAGCAGCCCGCCTTCGAATCCGAGGCCGCGCAGGGCGCCGCGCACGAGATCGAGGGCGAATACGAGACCGATCGCGAGGCCGAGCGCGGCGGCCGCGGCACGCGCGAGCGTTCCAGCGACCAGCCCGAGCGCGAGGTAGCCCGCGAGCGCGGCGAGCGGAACGAGCAGCGCACGGCGCAAGTCCGGCTGCAGCTCGCTGGCCGCGACCAGCGGGAACTCCTGGCCATTGGGGAGAATCTCCACCAGATCGCCAAAGCCGAAGAACGCGCCGGAGAGCCCCACCGCAGCGAGCACGAGCAGGGCATAGGAGGCAAGCAGCGCGACTCCGCCCGCCAGGGCCTTTCCGAGCAGCACGTCGAGTCGCGTCTGCGGCCGCAGCAGGACGTTGCGCAGCGTTCCGCGCGCCAACTCGCCCGCCACCATCTGACTCGCGACTCCCGCGAGCGAGATCGCGAGCAGCGGCAGGCCTGCTCCGAGCGCACGCGCCGTCGTGCCGAAACCGGTGACCGCCGTGGCGCTCGCGAGCTCGCCCGCGGCCACGCGCGCCGCCTCCGCTGCCGCGCGACTGCGCTCGAGCAGCACCGCTCCCGCGGCCGCGACTGCGGGCAGCGCCAGCAGGATCGGAACCGCGGGACGCGCGCACAGGCGCGAGAGCTCGTAGCGCAGCGTGCGCAGGACCGGATGCGGCGCCGCGCGCCGCTCCGCCGGCGCGGAGACCTGCACCGGCGCATCCTTGGCCTGCGTCGGCGCGAGGATCGTCTCGCCGCGCGCGTAGCGCAGGTAGAACTCCTCGAGCGAAGGCGGACGCGCGCCGAAGCGCACGAGCTCGAGGCCCGCACCGATGACGCGCCGCGCGATGTCCCCCGCAGGCTGGTCGCCGAGCTCGAGCTCGAGGCCACCGTGCGCGAGCGGGCGCGAGACGAGGCCGCGCTCCGCGAGCAGCGCGCTGGCGCGAGCGTCGTCGCTCGTGGCGAGCTCGAAGTGTCCCTTGCCGGCCGCGAGCAACTGGCTCGTCTCGGCCTCGATCACGAGCTTGCCCTTGTGCATCACGCCCACGCGGTTGCAGAGGTCCGCGAGCTCGTGCAGCTGGTGGCTCGAGATCAGGATGCTCGAGCCTTCTTCGCGCACGATCCGCCGCAGCATCTCGCGCATCTCCGCGATGCCCTGCGGGTCCAGACCGTTGGTCGGCTCGTCGAGCAGCACGTAGGCGGGCTTGCCGAGCAGCGCCTGCGCGATGCCGAGGCGCTGGCGCATGCCCTGCGAGAAGGCCTGCACGGGCTTGCGTCCCGTGTGAGCGAGTCCGACGAGCTCGAGCAGCCGCGCGACTTCCGAGCGCGTGTCAGCGCTGGAGAGCCCTTGCAAGCGCGCGAGCAGCGCAAGGTTCTCCGTCGCGTCGAGTCCCGGCTGGAAGCCCGGCATCTCGATCAGGCCACCCATACGCGCGCGCGCCTCGCGCGGATGCTCGTGCGCGTCGAAGCCGTCGACGATCACGCGCCCCGCATCCGGGCGCTGCAAGCCGAGCGCGATGCGCATCGCGGTCGTCTTCCCGGCGCCGTTGTGGCCGATGAAGCCGTAGCAGTCGCCGGGGCGGACGTGGATCGACACCGAGTCGAGCGCGAGCTGCTCGCCGAAGCGCCGCGTGACGGAGACGAGCTGGAGACCCATGCGTGGGCGCTATCCAAGCCGCCACGGCGCGAAATGCAAGCACGCAGGAGCCCCCGACGGGACCTTGACGGGCGATTTGCGCACCGCCGGGCTCGCGCGTGCCCGGCCCGGCGCTCGTTCCTATACTGCCGCGCCCCTTGGAGGAGCCGCGCCGGCCCTCCTCAGTCCCCACAGGAACCCGCGTGAACCTGCGCATCCTCCACGTCGGTCTCGGCCCGCTGGGCCTCCGCATCCAGTCCGACCTGCTCCGCCGCAACCTCGGCGCCACCGTGGCCGCGGTCGATCCGGCCCCCGGGCTGGCAGGAAAGCTGCTCTCCGAGCTCGTCCCCGGCGCCCCCGCCGTGCGCGTCGCGGCGAGCCTCGAGGAGCTGCGCGACTGGGAGAGCTACGACGTGGCGCTCGTCACCACGAGCTCCGACCTGCGCAAGTGCGCTCCGACCTTCGAGGCCCTGCTCGCGCGCGGCGTGCCCGCCGTCTCGACCTGCGAGGAGCTGATCTACCCGTGGCTGCGCCACCGCGAGCTCGCCGAGCGCCTCGATGCGTGCGCGAAGCAGGGCGGCGCGCAGCTGCTCGGCACGGGCGTGAACCCGGGCTTCCTGATGGACGCGCTGCCGGTGTTCGCCACCGCCGTCTGCAACGACGTGCGCTCGCTCTCGGTCGCGCGCATCCAGGACGCGACCCCGCGCCGCGTCCCGTTCCAGAAGAAGATCGGCGCCGGCCTCGATCGCGCCGGATTCCAGAAGGGCATCGACGAGGGCTGGCTACGGCACGTGGGGCTCGGCGAGTCGCTCCACTTCTGCGCCCAGTACCTCGGCTTCAAGGTCGACAGCTGGAGCGAGACGATCGAGCCCGTGATCGCCACGCGCGAGCTCGACTGCAAGCTCGGCAAGATCGCCGTCGGCCAGTGCGCCGGCGTGCGACAGGTCGCGGTCGGGATCGTCGGCGGCAAGCCGCTCCTGCGCTACGAGTTCCAGGCCGCGATCGGGCAGGCCGATCCGCACGACCGCGTGCTGCTCGAGAGCGACCCGCCGATCGACCTCGTGCTGCGCGGCGGCGTCCACGGCGACGTCGCGACCTCCGCGATCGCACTCAACGCGCTGCGCGCGATCGTCGAGGCCGCGCCCGGCCTGCACACGATGGCGACCGTCCCGATGCTGGCCTGCTCCGACGCCGGCTCGCGCCGCCGGTAGGCGACGATGGCGCGCCTCGGAATCGAGTCGAGCCGCGGCTCGACCGTCGTGCTGGACGGCCGGGAGCTCGACTACTTCGGAGGCTGCGGCTATCTCGGACTGGCGCACCATCCGCGCGTCGTCGAGGCCCTCGCGGAGGGCCTGCGGCGTCACGGAGTGAGCGCCGGAGCATCGCGCGAGACCACCGGGAACACCCGCGCGCACGAGGGACTCGAGAGCGACCTCGCGCGCCATCTCGGGTGCGAGGCCGCACTCTTGTTGCCCGAGGGCTACACGGCCAACTTCGCGGCGGCGCAGTCCCTCGCCCAGGAGCACTCCGTGGCGCTCGTGGACGAGCGCTCGCACCCGAGCCTGTTCGACGCCGCACGCAACGCGCAGCTCGAGCTGCAGAGCATTCCGCACGGCGACGGCGTGGCGCTGCGGCGCGCGCTCGCCTACTGCGGCTCGCGGCGCGCCGTCGTGATGACCGACAGCGTGTTTCCCTCGCGCGGCGTGGTCGCGCCACTCGCCGAGTGGGCCGAGCTCGCGCGTGGGCACGGCGGAACCCTGCTCGTCGATGACTGCCACGGCACCGGGGTGCTGGGACCGAGTGGACGCGGGGCGCTGGAGCAGGCGGCGATCGGAGGCGAGCACGTGCTGCTGACCTCGACGCTCTCCAAGGCGCTCGGCTGCTACGGCGGGTTCATCGCGGGAACGCGCGCCCAGATCGAGCGCGTGCAGCGTCGCTCGAGCGTGTACGTCGGCACCACGCCGATCCCGCCCGCGATCGCCGAGGCCGCGCGCGCGGCCCTCGAGGTGGCGTTCGGCGATGGGGAGCGAGTCGCGCAGCTGCGGGCCAACATCGCGGTCTTCCGCGCCGGGCTGGAGCGACTCGGCCTCGGCCGATCGCGTGAGGACCTGCCGGTGTTCTCGTTCGCGCTCGAGAGCGCCGAGAGGATGCTCGAACTCGAAGCGGGCCTGCGCGAGGACGGGATCCTCGCGCCCTACATCCGCTATCCGGGCGGCCCCGCGGCCGGCAATTTCCGCATCGTCGTGACCGCGGCGCACTCGCTCGCGCAGATCGAGCGTCTGCTCGACGCGCTCTCTCGCAGGCACGCGAGGACGCGATGAAGCCCCGCACGCTGCCCGACGAGCTGCTGGTGCGGCTCGCGCACGAGCACGGCACGCCCCTGTACGTCTACGACGGCGCCACGATCACCGCGCGCGCGCGCGAGCTGCTCGACCTGCGCGCGAGCTCGGGTCGCGGATTCGACGCCGTCCGCTACGCGCAGAAGGCGAACCCCAGCCTCGCGATCCTGCGCCTGCTGCGGTCCGAAGGCTGTCACGTCGACGCGGTGTCCGGAGGCGAGCTGCGCCGGGCGCTCGCGGCCGGCTTCGCGGCGCGCGACGTGCTGTTCTGCGCCGACCTGTTCGACCACGACGCGCTTGCGCTGCTCGCGCAGCACCCGTTCCAGCTCAACGCCGGTTCGCCGTTCATGCTCGCGCAGTACGCGCAGCTGAACCCGCCGCGGCGCGACATCGTGCTGCGCGTGAATCCGGGCTTCGGCCATGGTCACGACCGCAAGGTGACCACCGGCGGAGAGCACTCCAAGCACGGAATCTGGCACGCGGACCTGCCCGCCGTGGCGCGCGAGGCGCGCGAGCTCGGCCTCGACGTGGCCGGCCTGCACGTGCACATCGGCTCGGGCTCGGATCTCGAGCATCTCTCGCGCGCCGCGGACGCGCTCGTCGCCGCGGCCCCGCTGTTCGCCTCGACGCTGAGCTCACTCTCCGCGGGCGGGGGCCTGCCCATCCCCTACCGTGCTGGCGAGCCGCGCTTCGACTGCCGCCCGCTGGCCGAGGTCTGGGATCGCGCGCGCACGCGCGTCGAGCGCGAGCTCGGGCGCTCGCTGCGTCTCGAGCTCGAGCCGGGACGCTTCCTCGTCGCGGAGTCCGGCGTGCTGCTTGCGGAGGCGCGCGGGAGCAAGCGCGCCGGAGCGGTCGAGTACCTGTTCGTCGACGCTGGCTTCCACAACCTCGTGCGTCCCGCGATGTACGGCGCGCACCACGAGATCTCGGTGCTCGGCCGGGATGCGGAGCCCCACGTCCCGCAGGCCGTCGCCGGGCCGCTGTGCGAGAGCGCCGACGTTTTTACGCAAGCCAAAGGCGGGGCCCTGGAACCCCGTGCACTGCCCCGCGCGCAGCCTGGAGACGTCGTTTGTTTCCACGATGCCGGCGCCTACGCGGCCGCGATGGCGAGCGGCTACAACTCGCAGTTGCTCGCGGCCGAAGTGCTGGTCCACAATGGAACCGCCCGGCTGGTGCGTCCGCGCCAGACCCATGAGGCTCTGCTGCGCCCCGAACTGGACCTCCTCGAATGAGCCTGCGAACGTTCGTCCTCGCGATCCTTGCGTGCTCCCTGCCGGCCGCGGCCCAGGGCACGGCCCAGTCTCCCGAGCGAGTGAAGTCCCTGCTCGAGCAGGGCCGGGACCGCTGGCGTGCGGAAGCCGCGACCGCGACCGCCGAAGCCAGGTCGGAGCTCGAAGGTCGCGCGAGCCGCATGGCCAAGGTGCTCTCCGAGGCGGGCGACCTGCGCGTGCAGGTGCTCGTGGGCGAGGTCGTCGAGCGCGACGGCAAGCCCGAGCTCGTGGCCCACGGCTGGCGCGCGGACGCCGAGTACTTCTATCCGGCGAGCACGGTCAAGCTGCTCGGAGCGGTGGCCGCGCTCGAGCGCATGCGCGAGCTGCAGCGCAAGGCCGCGCCGGGTCTCAAGCTCGACACGCCGCTCGCCTTCTACGGCTCGCGCCGCGGCGGCGCGATGCTGACGAACGATGCGGACAACGTCGTCGACGGCAAGCTCACGCTGCGCCACCTCGTGCGCGAGTCGCTGATCGTCTCCGACAACGAGTCCTTCAACCGGCTGTTCGAGTTCACCGGCCACGACCGCCTCAACGAGCTCATGTGGCGCGCGGGCCTGAAGTCGACGCGCATCTCGCACCGGCTCTCGATCAAGATGAGCATCCTCGAGAACCGTCGCACGCCGACGATCGAGCTGCGCATGCCCGAGGGCGTCGTGCGCCTCGCCGAGGAGACGGGCAAGCTCGAGCTCGCCAACGTCGAGGATCGCGAGGGCGTGCTGATCGGCAAGGGCCGCATGGAAGGCGCGGACCTCGTGCCGGGGCCGATGTCGTTCATCGCCAAGAACCGCGTCACCCTGCGCGACCTGCAGGTCGGGCTCGCGCGCGTCGTGCGTCCGGAGCTCCCGTTCGAGGGCGAGCCGTTCGACCTCGGCGACGAGGAACGTGCGCTGTTGCTCGAGGCGCTGTCGCAGTACCCCGCGGAGTCGCAGAACCCGCGCTGGGAGCGTGCCAAGTACCCCGACGACTACGTCAAGTTCTTCCTGCCCGGCGTGCTGCGCGTGCTCCCGAAGGAGCACGTGAAGATCTACAACAAGGTCGGACTCGCCTACGGCTTCGTGATCGACACCGCGTACATCGTCGACACGCGCACGCAGAAGGGCGTCTTCCTCGCCGCTGCGATCTACGCCAACTCGGATGGCGTGCTCGACGACGACACGTACGACTACGACTCGCTGGCCTTCCCGTGGATGGCGGACCTGGGCGAGCTCTGCGCGCGCGAGTTCCTGACGACGAAGTGAGCGCGTGAAGCCTGCCCACGCGCTCGCGGGACTCGCGCTGCTCCTCTCGGGCGCGGTGACACTCTGGCTCGCCATGGGGACCGACAGGCCGCCGAGCGGGGACGTCGCCACGCCGGCTGCGGCCCCGGAGCCCGCCGCGGAACCAGCGCCGCTCGAGCGGCCGCAGTCAGAGCCCTCGGTCAACGCCGCGAGCGATGAGCCCCGCCGCACCGCCGAGCTGCCCCGCGGCTTGCGTCCGCGTCCCGTCGAGGCCGCGAGCGGCACGCTCGACGTCGAGGTGAGCTGGTCCGACAGCGCACGCCCCGCGGCAGGCATTCCGCTCGGCGCGTTCCGCCTCGACAGCAACATGCCAGACGTGGCGTGGAGCGAGACCGCGAGCGACGGAGAGGGACGCGCGCGCTTC
>CAITGX010000392.1 GCA_903892045.1 uncultured Planctomycetota bacterium
CGATCCACGCCGCGCGCGCCGCCACGAGGAAGCGCAGCCGCTTCTCGATGCCATCGCCGCCGCGGGCTCGACCAGCCCCGCCCGAGCCGCGCCGCACGGTGCAGCGCTCGAGCCGCACCGGATAGCGTCGCTCGAATTCCTCGATCGGCGTGTTGCGCGTGTTCGTCATGTGCGTGTGCACCGCGTGCGCACCCGGACCCTCGGCCGAGGCTCCCGAGCCGCCGGCGATCGTCTCGTAGTACGCGAAGCTCGCGCCCGCGTGCACGCCGCCGAACGACAGGTTGCTCATCGTGCCCGCGCTCGCGGCGGGGATGCGCTCCGGAAAGACCGCCGCGAAGGCGCCGAGGAGCACGTCGACCAGCCGCTGGCTCGTCTCGACGTTCCCGGCGGCGACCGGCGCAGGGTAGCTCGCGTCCACGACGCTCCCCGGCCGCGTGAGGATGCGCACGTGCGCCCGGCTGCCCTCGTTGATCGGCGTGCCTTGGGGGAGGAGCAGCGCGAGCGAGTAGGCCACGGCGGCCTCGGTCACGGCCCGCGTCGCGTTCAAGCTCGCGCCCTGCTGGTCCGCGCAGTCGCGGAAGTCGAGCTCGAGCTCGCCGCGCACGCGCCGCAGGTGCAGCACGAGCTCGACCGGCGCGCCACCGACGCGCGCGGGCTCGAGCGAGTCGCGGAAGGTCACGCGCCGCGCGGGAAAGCGGCTCACCAGCTCGCCCACGCGCGCGGCGGTCCACTCGACGAGCGCGCGGGCGCGCAGCGAGAGTTCCTCGGCCCCGTGCTCCGCCGCGAGGTCCGCCAGCCGCGCCGCTGCCCGACGATTCGCCGCCCACTGCGCGAGCAGGTCGCCCTCGCGCTCGCGCGCGTCGCGCAAGTTCGCGCGCAGCAGCGCGAGCAGCTCGGGCACGAGCTCGCCGGCGCGCACGAGGTGCACCGGCGGCAGCCGCAGGCCTTCCGCGTGCACGTCGTCGACCGGCGCCATGGAGCCCGGATGCGCGCCGCCGATGTCGGAGTGATGCGCGCGGCTCGCCGCGTAGAAGCGCGCGCTGCGCTCGCCCGGCAGGAACACCGGAGACACCAGCGTGACATCCGGCAGGTGCGTGCCACCCGTGTACGGATCGTTGTGCAGCACGGCGTCGCCGCGTCCGAGTCTCGCGGCGGCGCGCACGCACTCCACGGCGCGCCCCATCGACCCGAGGTGCACGGGGATGTGGGCCGCCTGCGCGACGAGCGCTCCCGACGCGTCGAACAGGGCGCAGGAGAAGTCGCGCCGCTCGCGAATGTTGGCCGACAGCGCCGAGCGCTGCAGCGAGAGCCCCATCTCCTCGGCCACCGCCGCGAACAGGTGGCGGAAGACCTCGAGGCTGGCCGCATCGAGCCGCGCGCTCGCGCGCCGCGCCCTCGAACGCGCGGCCATCGCTCAGCGCCCCTCGACCGGGAAGTCGACCACCTCGAACGGCGTGTAGTCGAGCACTTCCCAGCGCACGAGGGGCACGATCTGGGTCTCCTCGCCGTCGGTCTTGCGCCACACGACGGAGCGTACGGTGCGCACGAGGCCCTTGCCGCGCTCGTCCTCGCGCTCGCCCGGCTTCGGCACGCCGAGGGTGCCGCCGAAGTCGTCATTGGAGCCGGTCTTGCGGCGCGCCGTGACGTAGATCGAGAACACGTGGCTGCGCACGCACAACAGCGCGCGCACGTCGTCCTTCGCGCCGTCCTCGAGGCGGTCCCAACCGTCGACGTCCTCGACCTCCGCCAGGGTGTCGAAGATCTCGCGCTCGACGATCTCCTCGCCGTACTCGTCGAGCTGCGGCTCGGAGTTGACCTCCTCGCCCTCCGCTCCCTCTTCTTCCTTCTTCTCGAGGTTGCGGTACTCGACGACGGAGTCCCAGAAGCGCGGCGAGACGGTGCGGTCATCGGCGAGCGCCTTGAGCACGGCGACCGGCGCTGTGTTGACGTTGACGCACACGCCCCAGTTGGGATCGTTGCCCTGCTCGTTCCCTTGCCCGTTGCCCCCGGCGTTCGCGCCCTGCTCGGCGGCGCCGCCCTGCTCGCCCGCGGCCTGCTCCTTGGAGGAACCTTGCTGGATCGAGGTCCACACCGTCAGGTACGAGCCCAGCGAGTGCACGATGTCCCCGCGCTCGTCGCGGAAGTCGCGGAACAGGCTGGGCTCAAGGCGCTCGAGCACCTCGAACTCCTTGAGCGTCATCGGCAGCGCGCGCTCGCGGTTGTCCTCGAGGTCGCTCATCTGCTTGGCGCGCGGCAGCACCGAGTTGAGCCGGTTGCGCAGGTGCTCGCGCATCACCTGCGCGATGCGGATGGCCTCGCTGCGATCGACATCGACGGTCGAGCCGTCGCGGAAGAAATCGATCAGGCGCGCGAGCCGCTCGAGGGCCTTCTCGCTCTCCGCCTCGTCCTCGAAGAGCAGCTGCAGCACGTTGATCTTGCCGTCCTCGTCCTGCACGAGGATGCGCAGCTCGATGTCGCCGATGGTCGAGCGCTGGGGGCGTCCCCACGAGTCCATGCGCGAGTCGGCCGGCTGCTCCTCCTGACCTTCGCCACCGGCCGCGGGCGCCCCGGCCCCAGCCGGAGGGCCGGAGCCCGCCGCCGCCGCTTCGCCTTCGCCCTCGGCAGGTGCGGCGTCCTGCTTGAGCATGTCGTAGACCTCCTGCAGGGCCGACTCGATCGCCATGTCCATCTGCGTGGTCGTGACGTCGTTCTCGGCCACGCGCAGGTCGGCCTTGGTGCCGTAGGAGAGCTGGAAGACGATCGCGTACAGCAGGATGATCATCAGGAACGCCATCAGGAGCGCCGAGCCCTTGCGGGCGTGGCGAGCGTTCGCGGAGCGATCACGGCAGGAGTTCATCGGGGCTGGAAGGACGATCGGCGCAGGAGCTTCTTCCCCATGCGGACGGCGGTCGCAGTCTACGCCCCCGCGGGGCCGAACCCCACCACCGCGGAACCGGACGGCCCCGGGGCTCGCCGACCCTAGAACTCGCGGTTGAGGTCGTTGCCCTGCAGGATGCGGGGCCGAATGAAGAACAGCACGTTGGTCTGTTCCTTGCGCGTGAACTTGGCCTTGAAGAGCAGCCCGAGCAACGGGATGTCCCCGAGGAACGGCACCTTGCGCTCGTTGTCGACCGTGCGCTCCGTGATCAGGCCGCCCAGGATCACCGCCTGCCCGGGCTGGAGGTAGACCACGGTGCGCGCCCCGCGCTGGGACACGACCGGCACCTGCACGGGCGAGTCGGAGGAGGTGACGAGCACCGTCTCCGAGCCCGAGATCTGCGACTGCTCGACGTCGATGTTGAGCGCCACGGTCTGGGTCCCGACCACGCGCGGCACGACGAACAGCTTCACGCCCACCTCTTGGTAGGCGATGGTCGCGTTGGCGAAGCCGCCAGCGTTGTTGACGCCCGTGATGTTGAGGTACGGGATCTTGGAGGTGTTGGAGATGTCCGCGCGCCCGCCCTCGCGCACCGCGATCTTGGGCCGGGAGATGATCGACACGTTGTCGTTGACCGCCAGTGCCTCGAGCGCGGCGTTGAACGTCACCGCGTCCTGCACCCCGCCGACCGTCAGCACGCCCTCGACGTTGTTGGCGAGGTTCTGCATCGAGCTGTCGAAGCTCTTCACGAAGGTCTTCGACGGGAACTGGAACATCGGGCTGCCGTCGGGCGAGCGCACGCCGACGTCGAGGATGTCGTTGAGCGTGACCTCGACGATCTTGGCCTCGATCTCGATCTGGGGCACGCCGGCCGCGAACAGGTTGAGGAAGTCCTCCACCTCCTGCATCAGCTCCGGGCCCGCGGTGACCACCAGCCAGTCGGCCAGCGCCGCCGGGGTGCCCGCTGCCGCCGTCTTCACGTCGCGCAGGTCTTGGTAGAGCTCGACATCCCAGCCCGCGAGCAGGTCGAGCTTCACCATGCTGGGCGGACTGGGCTGGCCCTTGTCCGGCGTCCACAGCGGGAAGTTGCCGTAGGACTCGAGCAGGCTCTTGAGCTTCTCGCCCGTGCCCACGCGCAGCGGGAAGGGCTTGGTGATCGTGCCGTCGGGATACACCTTGATGCGCGCACCGAACTGCAGGAACGGGTTCTGGGGCGGCTCCGGGGCGGCGACCGGCGGCAGCTTGGGCGCGCTGGTCGGCGGGGGCAGCGCAGCGGGCACCCGCGGCTCGTCCATGCCGCCCTCGAGGCTGGCGAAGGGGTTGTCCCCTTCGAGCTGGGTCACCGGCCGGATCGTGCCCTGCTCGAGCAGCTCGCGCAGCTCGTCGGGAGTCAGTTCCTTGGGCGCGGCCGGCTTGGACTTCGCATCGGCCGCGCCGGTCCGGCAGCTTTGGAGCGAGGCCCCCGCGGCGAGCAGCGCCGCGCACAGGAGGACTCGAGAGAGCGCCCGAGGTGCGCGCGCGAGGGTGGTGGCGGTCGTGAGCAAGGTCGGGCCGGGGTTGAGGGCCGCGCAGGCGGCCGACCTTCGAGCGTAGGCGAGGATGAGCCGGGCGGGGAGGGTTGCGAGCGGGCGCGGGGGCCGGTCGAGGCGGCGACTAGAGCTGGGCCTTGACGAGGTCAGTCAGGTCGGTGACGGCCCGTCCGTCCTTGTGGCGGATCGACTTCCAGACGCTGCAGTGGCCTTGGGACGTCCGCAGACTCTCGCAGGCCTGCGTGACCCGGTTGGAGGCCTCGGTGAGGAGCTGGATGCCCTCCGGCGAGTCCTCGGCGATCTTCTCGCTGCGCAGCTTGCGCACCTCGGGGGTCGCCTCGAGCAAGCTCTGCCAGTCGACCACGGCCGGGTTCGAAACCTGCGAAGCTTCCTTCAGTCCACAGACGTTGTCCGTCGACTTGGCGATCCAGTCACGGTTGGCCTTCGCGAGCGTGGCGTTCGCGAGCCCCGGCAGCGCGTGCGACTCGGCGACGACCTTCGGGGCCGGTCCAGCGGGCTGGGCGCTCTCGGTGGCGGGCGCGATCAGGCTGGCGAGCGACAGGATCAGGTGCAGGGCGTTCATGGCGGTCTCCTCGGTACGTCCGGAGTCCAGCAAGCGACGGTCCACGCCCGTGCCACCGAACGCACCTTTTTGGACCTGCGCCACAAAGCCTTTCTAGGAAAGAGTTTGCGGCGTCGCATTTTCCGAATTGCGCTCCGTCCGAAACTCGTCAGGACCCGGCCGGTCGCCCCGTCGAATTCGACATGACTCGACAGGAGTGTGCCGTTATGGCCCAAAATGGCTCGGCAGGGCCTTGGCGGTCCGCCGGAAGCGGGCTCCGCGCCGGCTCCCCTCCTGGATCAGGTAGCCCTGCTCCACGAGCCCCTGCAGGTCGCGCAGGGCGGTGCGGGTCGAGATCCCCTCGGCCTCGGCGAACTCGGCTGAGCTGGTCCGATCCCCCGTTCCGAGCCGCTCGACCAGCCGCTCGGCGCGCTCGCTCAGGGGGCCTTGGGTCAGGTCCTCCACCGACACCGGTCCCGCGGGCTCCGCCGCCACGAGCTCGAGGTGCTCGGGGCCCAACTCGGAACCTTGGGCGAGCAGGCAGGCACGGGCGAGCACGTTCTCGAGCTCCCGCAGGTTGCCCGGCCAAGTGTGGTCGTGCAGGGCATCGAAGACCTTAGGGTCGATTCCGGTGACCGGACGGTCGGCGCGCTCGTTGAAGCGTCGCACATAGGCCTGCACGAGGTCGGGGATCGCGGAGCGCCGCTGGCGGAGCGGCGGCACGGTCACGTGCGCCACGTTGAGCCGGTAGTAGAGGTCCTGCCGGAAGCGGCCGGCCTCGACCTCGCGCGCGAGGTCGACCGAGCTGGTGGCCACGATGCGCACATCGATCTTGACGGCCGTGCTCGAGCCCAGCGGCTGGACTTCCCGTGACTCGAGCAGTCGCAGCAGGGCCACCTGCCCCGCCGGCGGCAGGCCCGCCACCTCGTCGAGCACCACCGTGCCCCCCGCCGCGTACTCGAACGGGCCGACGCGCCGCGTGTGCGCCCCGGTGAAGGCCCCCTTCACGTGCCCGAACAGCTCGTCCTCGATCAGGCTCTCCGAGAGCGACGGGCAGTGCACGTGGACGAACGGACCACCCGAGCGCGGACTCCAGCGGTGCACCAGCTCGGCCACCCGGTCCTTGCCGACCCCGGTCTCGCCGCTGACGAGCACCGAGAAGTCCTGCCCCGCGATCAGGCGCAGCGTGTCGAGCAGCTGGACCATGACCGGGCTCGCCGCCACGAAGTCCACCGGCACCAGACTCGCCAGCTGGACCAGATTGACCGTCGGCAGTCCCGACTGCACCTCGGCCATGCGCTCTTCGAGCACGGCCAGCACGAAGCGCGCACTCGGACCGTCGACGGGCCAGGTCGCGTGCGAGCAGAACAGGCCCGTCACGGCCTCTCCATCGGGCCACGGCCCGGAGGTCAGGCGGTCGACGAGCCGCGCCGCGAGCGCCTCCGCGTCCGGAGGCGACCCGCGCCACGGCAGGGCCAGCTTGAAGTCCGCCGCGCCGGCGCGCCCGAAGACCGCGATACCGCGGATCGAGGTGCGCAACCGGCTCGCCGCCTCGCGCAGGCGCTCGCCCGCCCGTTCGTCATCGCGCGGGAGGCCAGCGAGGTGCACCTGCAGGAGCGTCACGCCCGCCCCGGTGGCGCCGCCACAGCGCTGGATCTCATCCGCGACCCGCTGGCGGAAGCCCGGGTCCGAGAGGAAGCCCGTGACCGCATCGCGCACCGCCTGCCGATACAAGCGCGCGTTCTCGAGCACGATCGCCGACTGCGAGGCGGCCGCGAGCAGGAAGGCTTGATCCTTGCGCGGCAGGTCGGAGTCGAACCCGATCACGACGGCACCGCGCGTCTCGCCGGACGCGACGAGCGGCAGGCACAGCACGCGTCGCGCCGGTCCGAGCACCGCGCGCTCGAACTCGGACAGGACTCCCATCTGGCCGCGGTCGACCACCGACAGGGGCTCGCCCGCCACGAGCGCCGCCTGCAGGGTCAGCGCGTCGTCCGGCACCGCCAGCTCCCGCCCGCCCTCCGCGTGCAGGTGCGGCTCCTCTCCCGCCTCTCCTCGCCACAGGATCGCGAGTCCCGTGGCGCGCGTGTGGCGCGCGAAGAAGGCGAGGATCGCCTCGCGCGCCTGGTCCGGATCGAGCCGCCGCGACATCTCGCCCTGCGCGCTCTGCAGGCGCTCCATCTCGCGCACGCGCTCGGCGATCTGCTCCGAGTAGTCGCGCACGGCGACCGCGAGGTTGCCGACCTCGTCCGTGATCTCGGGTTCGACCTCGCCCGGTCGCCCGGCGCGCAAGGCGCGGTCGAGCCGCTCGATGGGGCCGACGAGGTGCCCGGTGAGGATGCCCGCGAAGAGCAGCACCGTGAACACCGCCGTGATGCCCGCGGCGAGCAGGAGCTCCGTCAGCGAGTAACGACCGAGCACGGCCTCGCCGCGCTCGCGCTGGGGCGCGACGAGCACGCCGACGAGCTCACCGCCGCGCGCATCCCAGACACCGCGCCGCAGGTCGCTGCCCCCGGACTCGAGGTCGCTCGCCGCCGGGGCCGGATCCGAGCCCGCACCGACGAGGCGCACGTCCGAGCGTGCGCTCGCGGAGGCGCCCGGCAAGCCGGGTGCGCGCGCCACGGCGACCGACAGCGGCTGTTCGGCACCCGGCGCGGTCTGCGCCACGCCGAACAGCCACAGCTGACCGAACGGACGCGCCGGTCCGGACTCGAGCGTGAACGTGCGCGGCAAGGCGCGCCAGCTCTGGCCCTGACCCACGCGCACGCGCCGGCCGTCGGGCTTCGTGCGCTCGAGCCAGCGCACGTCGCCCTGCGGCTCGCCCCAGCCGAGGGCGAGTTCCTCGCTGGTCTCGGGGAAGCGCCCGTCGATGCGCTTCTTGAGCTCGACGATGCGCAGCAGGCGCTGGGCCTCGCGCTCGAGCTCGCGCACCTCGCGCTCGAGCTGCGCCTCCGCGCGCGCAATCGCCTCCGAGGCGCGCTCGGCCTCGCGCGAGCGGTGCTCGGCTCCGAGCGAGGCATCGAGCAGCAGCGTCAGCGCGAGCAGCGGCACGGCGCTCGTCACCGCGAAGCCGACCGCCAGCTTGCCGCGCAACCGGCGCCGCGTGCCGAGCCACTCGGCGAACAACGCCACGAGGAATGGCGCCACGGACGCCAGCGTCACGAGCGGCGCCGTCTCCCACACCGACTTGGCGGGCGGAGCCACGTCGCGCAGGTAGATCGTCCCGAGCTGCTCGCTGCCGAGCCGCAGTGGGCGCGCGAGCTGACCGCGTGCGACCTTGCGCGGCGTTCGACCGGGAGCGACGACCTCGGCCTCGATCGTGGGATCCGCGAGCGACCAGCGCCACTGGCCCTCGGCCGTCGTGCGCAGCGCACCGAGGTCCACCGGGCCCGCCCGCGGCACGCGGGCGCTGGCCGCGAGCAACTGCACGGAATAGCTCGTCGGCGGTCCGACGTGGCGCACGAGCACTTCGTCCGCCTCGACCGCGGCCTCGAGCGCGAGCGCGAGCGCATCGGCATGCAGCTCGCCGCGCGGGCCGCCCGGCTGGACGAGCGCGGGCTCGAGTCCGGCTCGCTCGACGTGGGAGTCCGCGTCGAAGTGCAGGTCGAGCGAGTCGCGCACCTCGAACGGCGGCGCGACGGCGCGCCCGCCACGGCGCACTTCGATCGAGAGAATCGGGATCTCGCGCGGCGAGGTGCGCGCATAGCGTGGATCGCTCACGCGCGTGACGACGAGCAGCCCGTCGACTTGCGCTGGGCTCGAGAGCGGCAGGGAGAGCGACTGCGCCGGCGAGAGCGTGATGCCTGAGAGCAGCGCGCGCCCCGCGATCGCGATCGGCTGGAACGGCGTGTCGCTGCGCGGCGTGCGCAGGCTCGCCTCCACCGTCGCGCCGCCGGGGACCAACGTCAGTTGCTCGCGCGCGGGCTCGGGCGAGATGGCGCCTCCGGAGAGCAGCGTCGCCGCATCGCGCAGGAGCTCCTGCGGCTCCGGCCTGCCGAGCAGGCCCGAGCGCAGCAGAAGATCGAAGCTCTCGGCGTAGGCCACGAGCTGCTCGCGCCGTTCCTCGGCGGCGCTCACGCGCGCGATCCGCACGCCGATCGCGACGGCCCCGGCGAGAGCGAAGGCGCCGATGCCGATGCGCAGCCCGATGCGCCGCGCGTGCGACTGGCGCCAGACCTTGCGCGAGACGAGCGCGAGTGCGTACAGGGCCGCCAGCGCGGCGAGCAGCCACGAGCGCGCGCCCTCCTCGGGTGCCTCGAGCGCCGGCAGTGCCTCCTCCGCCGGCGGAGGTTGCAGCCGCAGGCGACCGCGGCGCTCCGCACGCATCGCGATCTCCGCCTCGCCGGTCCACGTGGCGTAGGTCTCGAGGAATCCGCGCTGGTCGCGGTCGCACTGGGAGAAGTTGAACCCGAGCTCCGTGCCCGCGCTCGGCGCGAAGCGGCCGAAGGAACGCCACGGGAAGCGCGCCTCGAAGCGATAGCCGCCGTCCATCGGCTGCGAGGCGACCTCGACGCCACCGAAGCCGCCGTCGGGACGCCCGGGCTGGCCCGAGCGCGGATACACGCCCCACGGACGCTCGCTCCAGGACGGAGCGATCATCACCTGCCAGTCGTCGACACCCCACTCGGCCACCACGTCCGCGGTCGAGAGGTACAGCTCGATGCAGTCGCCCTCGTACCAGCGCTGGGGGTCGTGCTGCTCGTGATCGTCGAGCACCTCGCCGCACAAGAACAGGTCGCTCGCGTTCCAGCCGAGCCACACGCGCACGCTCGCGTCCGCGGGCCCGCGCCACAGCGCCGCCGGCGCGCGCCCCTCGAGCGAGACGAGCTGCTCGGGACGATCGATGACGAGGTCTGGCACGCGCTCGCCGCGCCACTCCGCCCCGTCGCCATCGAGCACCAGCGCCGTCGCCTCGACAAAGGGCGCCTCCACGGCGAAGGCAGGCGCGGCCCGCTCCTGCCCGGTCGCCAGCGGCGCGAGGACCGCGATCGAGAGCAGGCTGCGCACGAGGATCGTCACGAGCGCATCCTATCCCGCCTGCGCGCGGGCGCGTGACGTGGGCCCCGCAAGCGACGAGGGCCGGCGGACGCGTGACGTCCACCGGCCCTCGCCTTCACGTGCGCAAGCGCGCGCTAGTCGCGACCGCGACCGCGGCCACGACCGCCGCCGCCGCCGCCACGGCCACCGCGACCGCCGCGGAAACCGCCGCGATCGCCGCCACCGCGCTCGGAGCGCTCGCCGCCCTCGTAGGCCGGCTCGCCGCCTTCGGGGTTGCCCTCGAAGCCGCCGCCGTCGCCACCCTCGCCGCCTTCGGCCGGGGCCTCGCCACCGGGGAGCAGCGCCTTGCGCGAGAGCTTGATCTTGCCGCGGTCGTCGACGTGGATCACGACCACCTCGACCGCGTCGCCCACGTTGACGATGTCCGTCACGCGGTTGACGTAGCCGTGGTCGAGCTCGCTGACGTGCAGCAGGCCCTCGACGCCGGGCAGGATCTCGACGAACGCGCCGAAGTCCTTGATGCCCTTGACGGTGCCCGAGTACTTCGTGCCGATCTGCGGCGTCTCGCACATGCCGCGGATCGTGTCGAGGCACGCGTCCACCTTGGCGCGATCGACGCCGGCAACCTGCACGTTGCCCTTGTCGTCGAGGATCGAGATCTTGACCTTGTACTGCTCCTGCAGCGCCTTGATCTGGCGGCCGCCGGGTCCGATCAGGTAACCGATCTTGTCGGCCGGGATCTGGATCAGCTCCATGCGCGGCGCGAACGGGCTGATCTGGGCCACCGGGCGCGGCACCGCGGCGAGCATCTTCTTCAGGATCTCGCGGCGGCCGAGACGCGCCTGCTCGAGAGCCTTCTCGAGGATCTCGCGCGACACGCTCTTGACCTTGATGTCCATCTGGAGCGCGGTGATGCCGAGGCCCGAGCCGGCGACCTTGAAGTCCATGTCACCGTTGTGGTCCTCCGAGCCCATGATGTCCGAGAGCACCGCGTAGCGGCCGCCCTCGGTGATGAGCCCCATGGCGATGCCCGCCACCGGCTGCGACAGCGGCACGCCGGCGAGCATCATCGCGAGGCAGCCACCGCACACGCTCGCCATCGACGAGGAGCCGTTCGACTCCATGATGTCGCTGACGATGCGGATGGTGTACGGGAAGCGCTCCTTCGGCGGCAGCACCGCCGCGAGGGCGCGCTCGGCCAGCATGCCGTGACCGATCTCGCGGCGACCGGGGCCCGAGATGCGGCGCGTCTCGCCGACCGAGTACGGCGGGAAGTTGTAGTGCAGGTAGAAGTTCTTGCGGTACTCGTCCTCGAGGCCGTCGATGATCTGCTCATCGTCGGCCGTGCCGAGCGTCACGCTGACGAGCGCCTGCGTCTCGCCGCGGGTGAAGAGCACCGAGCCGTGCACGCGCGGGATGAAGTCCGGCGAGATCGCGATCTCGCGGATCTGGTCCATGGCGCGACCGTCGGCGCGGCGACCGTCGAGGATCGCGTCGCGCTCGACTTGGGCCACCAGGTTCTCGAGCAGCGCCTTGACTTCCTTCGAGCGCGCCTTGAGCGCCTTCTCGTCGGTGATGTTGGCGAGCAGCGCGGCCTTGGCCTCGTCGACCACCTTGGCGAGCGCGTCGTGGCGATCGTGCTTGCCCGGCGTGAAGATCACGTCGCGGATCGCGGGGCGGTAGCTGTCGACCTTGGCCTGCAGGTCCGCGTCGGTCTTCGGCGCGGCCCAGTCCATCTTGGGCTTGCCGGCCTTCGTGCGCAGTTCCTCGATCAGCTCGGCGATCTCGCGGATCACCTTGTGGGCGAGCTCGAGGGCGTCGATGACGTCCTTCTCCGGCAGCTCCTTGGCGTTGGCCTCGACCATGCACAGGCCTTCCATGTGGCCGGCGACGACGAGGTCAAGGCGCGACTCCTGGCGGCGGCGCGCGTCGGGCGGGAAGACGCACAGGGCGCCGTCGAGGTGGCCGATGCGCACCGCGCCCATGGCGCCGTGGAACGGGATGTGGCTGATGTGCACCGCGGCGAACGACGCGATCATCGCCACCACGTCGGAGTTGAGTCCGCCGTCGTAGCTGAGCGCGTGGCCCATCACCTGGACTTCATTCTTGAAGCCCTCGGGGAACAGCGGGCGGATGGCGCGGTCCGTCAGACGCATGGAGAGGATCTCCTTGGTCGTCGGACGGCCTTCGCGCTTGAAGAAGCCGCCCGGGATCTTGCCGGCGGCCTCGGTCTTCTCGCGGTAGTCGACGGTGAGCGGGAAGAAGTCCTGCTCGTCCTTCGCCGGGCCGCACGCGACGGCGGCGAAGCACTTGGTGCTGCCCAGGGTGGCGATCACGGCGCCGTGGGCCTGACGGGCCATCTGGCCCGTCTCGAGGGTGAGCACTTGCCCACCGGTGAGTTCGCGGGAGACGCGAACGGGTTCAAGGTTCATCGTTGGTTTCCTTCTGTCAGCTTCGTTGCTTCAAAAAAAGTCGTTCGTGTGAGGGCACTCCTGCGCAGGGGGACCGGGCGCGAGAGGCCTCGAAGCCAGCGAGCGCCCCGGCGGGCCGCGGGTGCGGCTCGTCGCAAGGGCGCTCGTTGGCGAGATGGGTCGGCCAAGCTCGTGAAGATCGCGTCGGGCGTTCGTCGGCGTGCGTGGGCGTAGGTGGTGCGCGCGAGACTACTTGCGCAGGCCCAGCTTCTCGACGAGCGCCGTGTAGCGGGCGGGCTCGCGGCGGCGCAGGTACTTGAGCAGCTTGCTGCGGGCGCCGACCATCACGAGCAGGCCGCGGCGCGAGTTGTAGTCCTTGCGGTGCAGCTTGAGGTGCTCGGTCAGGTTGTTGACGTGCTCGGTGAGCAGCGCGACCTGCACTTCCGGCGAACCGGAGTCACCCGGGTGGGTGGCGAACTGCTGGATGATCTCGGCCTTGCGGGCGGCGGTGAGAGCCATGTCGTGAATGCGCTTTCGTCGGGCTTGACCACTTGCCCCGCGGCCCGAGTCCTCCTCGCGCGAGGAGGCTCCAGCCCCGGGGTGCGCCGGCGACGCCATTGCGAGGCGTCTGGAACCGGCCCGGCGAGATCGGGCGTCGAGGCTCGATCCCGGGGCGCGTCGCAAGCCGATCGCCGCGCCTCTTCGGGGCGGAGAGCATAGCGAGCCCGCCCCACCGGCTCAAGCCGAGCCACGGAAGGCCGCACCGCGAGCCGCCCCCCCCACTCGCAGTGGGCCACCCATGTGGCCACCCATGTGGCCAACCACGTGGGCCAACCACGTGGGGGCCGGACACGGGATCCGCTGCGCGACGCGTAGCACCCGCGTCACCACGTCGCCGATGGCGGTGCAGCCGCCCCGCGCCAGACGCAGCCCGGCGCCATCGGCGCGACCGAGCCTTGGCTCCGAAGCGTGGATGAGCGCCTTCCCGGGCAGGCTAGCGCGTCGTCGGTCCGCGCTCGGCGTCGCGGGCCGGGAGGGAAGCGAGCGTCTCCTCGACCGCGAGCTCGACGGCGCGCTGCATCATCGCGCCCTCGCTGATGAAGCTCGCGCGCTGGCCCGAGAGGTCGACCGTGCGCGTGGCGTGGCCGCCCCACAGGGCCTTCGAGACCTCGGGCTCGGCCGCATCGAGCAGGTACACGTCGAGGTCGACGACCAGGTTGGCGTGCGAGTTCCAGCGGGACGTGTCCCAGCCGGTGACGACGACCTTGAGCGAGGCCTGCTCGCCGAGCGTGCCCGGAGCGTAGGACGCTTCGGTGACCTGCACGTTGCGGTCGACGTACTCGAGCGAGAGCGGCGAGTAGCGCAGGCGCACGAGGCCCTTCTGGAATTCCTGACGCAGCGACTCGAGCGGCACGTTGCGCTGGCCCGAGGCGTTCTCGATCTTCGGCACCGCGACCGCGAGCGGGTTCACGGACTTGAGGCGACCGACGACGAGGCCGTCGTTGCCGAGCCCACGCGGCTTGAGCGGCGTAGCGCAGGAAGCGGCGAACAGAGTCGCGAGGGCGGCGAGGGCGAGGACGGGACGGCGAGGGAGGAACGACATGGTGAGAACCCCGAGTGTGCGTCGAGAGACGCGCGCGAAGCGAGGCGCGCGAGAGCGTCTGATTCTAGGGACACGAGGCAGAGCGTTCCACGGCACGGTGGGCTGGAAAACGCGGAATTCCGCGCCAAATCGCGGCGCCTCGCTCAGGGCTGCGTGTAGGTCACCGGCGCCGAGTCGAGCACCACCTCGGTGCGCCGCTCGAGCTCGGAGAACAGGAAGCCCGAGAGATCGAGGGCCGGCCAGGCGAAGGCGCTCACGCTCGCGAGCACGGTCCCCGCGGAGAGCGGCGCGCCGCCGGCGGCGGCGAGGTCCGGCAGCGAGACCGAGAAGGTCGGGCCGGCATTCGCGTCGGGCGCCCACAGCACCCAGCGACGGCGGCTCGCGGCGGTGAGCGTCACGCGGTAGAGGCCGGGCACGCCCGAGAGCGTGTCGAGGAACACCACGTCGTAGGCCGGGCCCGCAGGCGGGGCGAGCGGCGAGGGCGAGACCACCAGCGGGATCGAAGGCGGCTGGAGCACCGGCGGGGCGGTGTTCACCGGCACGCGAACTCCGGTGCGCGAGCCGGCGAGGTCGCGCACTTCCGCGCGCAGGAACAGCTTGGGCAAGAGCACGCCATCGAGGATCAGCTGCCCCTTCTGGTCGCCGGGGTACTTGCCGTTGGTGGGGTCGGCCACGCCGGGCAGCGCGGAGCGCACAGCCCACGCGGTGGGCGGCGAGTTCTGGGCGTCGAGGGCGATCCCCGACCCCACCGTGACCGGGCCACGGATCCCCGGCGAGAGCCCCTCGACCGAGATGCGCGGGTTGCCGCTCTGGTTGGCCGCGAGGAATCCGACCGAGGCGCTGATGTCGAGCACCGCCGTCGGTCCGGAGACCGCGCGCTCCTCCTGAGGCGTCGAGGGGTCGCTCAAGACCACCGTGGTGGCGAGGTTCGAGACGGTCGGGAGGCCGGGCGCAGCAGAAGCGAGCGGCAGGTCCAGCGCGAAGCCGCGCAGGTAGCTCGCGGGGCTGAAGATGGCGGCGCTGACGGGGTTCTCGACCGCGAAGAACGCCAGCGCGCCCAGCGGGCCGGCCACGAGCTGCAGGGGTCCGTACTGGCACACGGACGCGGGTCCGACGCTCGAGCAGCCCGCGACGGCGGTGAAGGGCGCGGAGGTCTCCCCGCGCCGCGCCTCGGACACCGAGCGCTGGAAGCTCGCCAGGCCGGTCGAGGTCGTCACCGTGCCCGTGCCCGCGCTCGGCAGCTCGTCGGTGCGCACCAGCGGCACGCGCAGCACGCCCACCGGCAGGTCGACGTAGCTCCACAGGTCGTAGCCGTCGGCGTCCACGGTCACCACGGTCCCGCCCGTCGGGGCAGCGCCGAGCGTGACGAGTCCCGAGGCGTTGGTCAGTCCGCTCTCGATCAGCGCCGTCGTGCCCGGCCCGAGGTTCTCGTGCACGAACACGCGCGCGTTGGGCACCGGCGCAAAGGTGCGAGCGTCGACCACCTGCACGCTCGCGAGCGCGCCCGCGGCCGGCAGGCTCGGCCCGGGGCCGACGGCGCCGACCTGCACGAAGTCCGCGAAGGTCGTGGCCACCGCCGGATTGAACGCGCGGTCGTAGATCGTGAGCCGGAACGGGGTGGTGCCGGAGAGCGGGTTGGTGAGGCCGCCGGGCAGGGACAGCGGCGCCGCGACGAACAGGCCATCGGAGCGCGCGGAAACCACCGGTGCCGCGGCCCCGTTGGTGGCCGATCCGACGACCACTTCCGCCGCTCGCAGTTCCTCGTTGCCACGGCCGACCACGACGAGGTCGGCGCTGTCGCTGAAGAACGTGGTCTTGTTCGAACCGCTCGAGCCGAAGCCGAGGAACTCGGGCGCGGTGATGTCGACGTCGACCTTCTGGATGCCGCTCGTCGCACGGTCGACATCGAGCAGCTTGATCGGGCTCGCAGCGTTGCCGCGGCGCAGGGAGATCGCGATCGAGAGTTCGCCTTCCGCGAAGCGCAGCGCGAGCGGGGCCGAGGTGCGCGCGAGGTCGAGCTCGCTCTCGCCGAGCACCACGACTTCGCCGCTGTCGTGCTGCAACGGCAGCTGGTCGTAGCTGTCGAGCGAGCCGAGCTCGACCTCGCGGTAGAGCGCAAACAACTCCGGCTCCGCGGCCGTGTCGTTGCCCACGAGGTAGATGCGCAGGAGGTCGGTGGGCTCGCTGCCGAACAGCCAGACCTCCACGGCCAGCGCCGCGAACGGATCGAGTCCGTCGAGGTTGGCGGCTCCGATGTAGTCGAGCGGCACGTCGTAGCTGCCGACGTCGACCGAGAGCGGCGCACCGAAGGGTGCGACCGTGTAGTCGAGGTCGGTCTGCGCGAGCGCCGCGCCGCCGGTGACGGCCGTGATCGGAGCCGGGAGCGGCGACAGGCGCAGGGCCACGGTCGCGCCCACGTTGAACGGCGTGACGTTGCCGCTCGCGTCGGAGCTGCGCCAGCGCCACACGCGCTTCTCGTCGAGCGAGCCCTGCCCGAGGTTGATGGTGAGCGACGTCGGCGCCGGGTTGGGCGACGGCGGCTGGCCTCCGACCGTGACCAGCCAGCCCCCCGTGGGGACGTTGACGGGCCGGTCGAACAGCACCACGGTCTCGCCGGTGCGGCTCTGGTTGACGGTGTTGTCTTCGGGGAAGCTCATCACCACGCGCGGAGTCGCCGGATCGCTGGCGGCCGTGGAAAAGCTCCCGAGCTCGCGGTCGGCGGGCGGCACGAGTCGACTGCCCTGCAGGTCGAGCAGCTCGCGATCGGCCTTGAGGCGCACGGAGTACTCCGTGTTGGCGAGCAGGGCCGAGGGCGCGAGCAGCACCGCCACGCGTCCATCTCCGACGAGCAGTCCCGTCAGCGGGATGGTCTGGGTCTGGGCGTTGACCACCGCGAGCTCGAAGGCCTGCCCCACGGACGAGGGCGCGAGCGACTCGCTGAACACGATCGCGATCGGCGTGGTCGACGCGATCTGGGTGCCGGCGGGGAAGAACGACTGCACCGTGGGCGCCGCGGGCGAGAGCCAGTTCGAGTCGCTCGGAACCGTGGCAGCGCCTTCTCCAAGGCCCCCGCCGCCCCCACCGCCGCCGCTGCCGCAGTTGCCACTGTAGACGCAGGCCGGGTTGTCGCAGGACGGCAGCGCGAGGGCCGCAGCAAGCGCCGCGACGGCGCTGCGCAGCAAGGAAGGGAAGGTCGGCATCGTGGGAGCGAGCTTGCGCATCGGACGAGACGGGCGGTCAGGACACCTGTGGAGAGGGACGACCGTACGGGTCCCATCTTCCCCGCGCGCGGGAGCCGAGAGAAGCGCCGGCGGGCAATTCCCGACGCCCCGGCGCAAGTGGTGCCCCGGCCCGTGCTGAACTACACTCCACGCGCTTCGCACGGTCGCCGCGAGCGCCGTGCGGAGCCCCGCCGTCCGCCCACTCGATGCGCTCCCTCACCTGCCCCCTGCTGGCTGCCGCGGCCATGGCCTGCGCAGGGCCGACGCGCTCGCCGCAGCCGAGCGCCGCCGCTCTCGAGCCCGATCCGAGCGTGCCGTCGACGGCCACGGCGGAGCCCGCGTTGCCGGCTCCGACCACCACCCCGCCTGCGCCCGCGCCGATCGAGACCGAGACCGAGCGGCTCGCGCGCCTCGCCCGGGAAGCGATCGAGCGCGGGGACTTCGCCGGCGCACGCGCCCTGCTCGACGACCTGCTCACGGTGCCGCGCGTGGCCGAGGCGCGCGCCCTGCTGACCGCCGGACGCGCGGACGAAGCCCTCGCCGTGGCGGTCGAGGCGCTCGCCGTCGCTCCGGGGGAGCCGCGCGTGCTGCTCGTGCACGCGGAGGCGAACCTGCGGGTCGGCATCGCGAACGGAGCGCGCGAGCGCGTCGACGAGGCGCGCCGGAGCTTCCTGCGCGCCGGCACCGGGGCCGAGTCCTGGCTCGGTGCCTGCCGCGCCGCCCACGAGCTCCACCAGCCGAACGAGGCACTGGAATACGCCCGCCTCGCGCGCGCGGCGCTCGCGCAGGCTCGACCGCTGCTCGTGGAGCCGCCCGAGCGCACGCTCGCGCGCGCCTTCGCCAGCGCGCTCGATTTCGCCGAGGCCAGCGCGAGCGCCACGAACGACCTGCGCGAAGAGACCGCGGTCGCGCTCGCGGCCTGCGTGACGGCCTTGCCTCAGGAGGACTGGGCGTGGAAGCGTCTCGCGCGCGTCGAGGAGGCGCGCGGCGAGCTCGCCGCAGCGCAGTCCGCTCTCGAGCGCGCCGTCGAGCGCAACCCGCAGGATGCTGAGCTGCCGCGAGAGCTCGCGCGCGTGGCGCGACTGCGCGCCGGCGGGCCTGAGGTGATCGCGGCCTTCGAGCGCGCCCGGGCACATGCCGCATCGAATGTCGCCGTCTGGTGGGTGCCAGCGCTCGAGCGACTCGAGGCCGCCCAGCTGGCGCCGGCCGAGCGCTGCGCAGCGCTGCGCGTCGCCGAGGGCGAGTTCGCGGCCGTGCGCGCGCTCGATGCGAGCCTGCGCGCGGACTGCCTGCGCAACGAGGCCGCCTGCCGCGCGGGCATCGGCTGGGCGCGGCTCGAGCAGGGCGACCTCCCCGGTGCGGCGGAGAGCTTCCGCTCGATGGAGAAGCTCGAGCGCGGCGCCATGGCGATCGAGCGCCCGCCGCTGCTGCGCTCGGGCATCGCGGGCCTCGCGGCCCTGTCCGCGGAACACGAGCGCCGCGGCTCGCTGGCCGACGCGGCCCAGCTCGCCTACGAGCTGCACCGCTATGAACCGGACGAGGTGAGCTGGGCCCTCGAGGCCGGTCGCCTGTACCGCACGGTCGCCGAGCGCTCCCACGCGGAGGCCGAGGAACTGGCGCTCGCCGCCGAGGGCCGCATCCGCGAGCCGCGGCGCCTGCTCGCCCTGCGCGAGCGCGTCGGCATCGACGCCACGATCCCGATCGGCCCGCGCCTGCAGACGGAGTTCCGCATCCGCGCCGAGGAGCAGCGCAAGCGCGCGCGCAAGCAGTTCGAGAACGCCTACCGCAGCCTGCTCGACGCGAGTCGCCTCGCGCCGACGCACGTGCGTGCCATGGCGGACGCGGCGCTGATCGCCATCGAGTACCTGAACACGGATGACGAGATCGCGCGCGGCTTGCTGCGCACCGCGATCGCGCTCGGCGAACGCCAACTCGAGAGCCCGCAGCTCGACGAGCCGGCCCGGGCGCGCTTGCTGCAGGCTTGGGGCGACGCGCACGAATACATGGGACTCCTGTGCCTCGAGCGCGACCGTGACCCGCGCGCGGCGCAGGGCTACTTCGAGTCCGCCCTGCGCATCGGCCCCTCGGCCCGCCCCTCCGTACAGGACCTGTACCTGCCCCGCTGCCGCGAGGCACTCCAACGTCGGAACTGACCGGCCCGTACCTCCCTCCGCCATGAACGTCGCAACCCTGCTGCTCGTCGCGCCCCTCGCGCTCCCCCAGACCGCCGCCCCGTGCGCACAGGCCGCCATCGCCAGCGCGCAGGAAAGCGCCGACGCGCGCATCGAGAAGGGCCGGGCGCTGCTGGCGCAAGGCAAGCTCGCCGAGGCGCAGGCGGAGTTCGACGCCGCGTGCGCGGCGGAGCCGGGCGCGAAGACGCGCGTGTGGCAGACGCGCGGCTGGATCGCGAGCCTGCGCTTCGACGACGCGCTCGGTGCCATCGAGGAGCTCAAGGAGCAAAAGGCTCCCGCCGGCCTGGTCGACTACCTGTTCGGCCTCGCGTTCCTCGGGCAAGCGAAGGACGCGGTCGCCAACAATCGCGCCGGCCAGTACACCCAAGGCCAGTTCGAGGACGCGGCGCGCAGCCTCAAGCAGGCCGTCAAGGCGGACGCGGCGCGCTTCCAGGACGCCTGGACCGCGCTCGCCGAGGCGGCTTGGTACAGCCAGGACCTCGAGGCCGGCCGCGAGGCCGCCGAGAAGGCGCTCGCGTTCGACCGCCAGAACGCCGACGTCCACGTGATCCTCGGGCGGATCCAGTTCTCGCGCTACGTCGCGGAGCCGGACGCCGCGGCGAAGGAAGCGCTGTGGAAGACGACGTATGCCGCCTTCGAGAAGGCCATGACGCTGCTCGGCACGCCCGCGGAGTTCCCGCGCCAGTCGCTGCTCGCGGAGGTCCATGTGCAGCTCGCCAACCTGCACGGCTGGAAGCAGGACCTGAGCGCGGCGTCGGCGAGCTTCGCCTCGGCCGTCAGCTGGGATCCCTCGCGCGTCAACTTCCCGCAGGCCTACAACCTGCTCGGCTCGACTGGCTTCCTCGGCATGTGCGAGGACGGCTCGAAGCGCTTCGCCGCGCGCGCGGGCGAGAACGATGCGCGCAACGCCACCGTCGCGTGGTGGACCGGCTTCGCGCAGTTCGAGAACGCCAAGTGGCCCGAGTGCGAGGCCTCGTTCCGCAACGCCGTGCGCCTGTGGCCGGCCTTCGCGAACTCGTGGTACTACGTCTATCGCGCGGCGTTCTCGCAGCAGCGCTACGCCGAGGCGATCGAGGCGCTCTACAGCTTCCGCCGCGCGGACCCCGAAGGTCTCGTGCAGACGATCGCCGGCGATCTCGGGCGCAACACCGGCGTGCTCAATGGCCTGATCGCGTGGTGCGCGGATCCGGAGAAGCAGAAGGGCGCGGTGCGCAACGAGGACGCGGCCATGATCTGCGACCTCTTCACGCGCCTCGAGCCCGAGGTCTCGCGCCACTGGAACAACCTCGGCCTGTTCCTGCGCGATCAGGGCGATGCCCTGCGCATGAAGCGCGGCGCGAAGCCCGATCCGGAAGTGCTCGCCGACCTGTGGACGCGCTCCTTCGCCGCCTACGAGCGCGCGCTCGAGCTCAACCCCAAGGACCCCAACGTCATCAACGACACGGCGGTCATGCTGCACTACTACCTCAAGCGCGAGTACGACCGCGTGGAGGAGATGTACAAGTACTCGAACGAGCGCGCGCTCGAGGAGCTCGCCCGCACGGACCTCTCGGCCGACGACCGCGCCGTGATCGAGATCGCCAAGCGCGACTCCGCGGACAACCTGCGCCGGCTCAAGAAGTGGCAGGAACTGGTGCAGCAACAGCCGGACCTCGACCCGAACGCGGTGCGCTGAGCAACGCTGCCGCGCGCTCACGCCAGCCATGGACCTGCCGATCCGCATGGTGCGCGAGGCGCCGCGCGAGCCCGTGATCGCGGTCGACGGCACCTTCGATTCGCCGGGGCTCAACCTGAGTCACTGGCCGGGCAACCGCACGCCGCCGGAGTTGCGCCACGACCTCTCGACGGGCTCGGCGCTCGCCTTCGCAAGGCTGGCTCCCGGGCGGCGCGCCGAGCTCGCGCGCGGGTGCGTGGCGATTGCCAACAACCACTACGACACCGACGGACTGTGCGCCCTGTTCGCCGTGCGCCATCCCGCGCGCGCGCTGGAGCTTGAGCGCGAGCTGCTCGACACCGCGCGCGCCGGCGACATGTTCGCCTTTCCCAGCGAGCGCGCGCTCGCCGTCGACGCGATCGTCGCGGTCTACGCGGATCCGGTGCGTTCCCCCATCGCCGCCGAGCTCTCCGGTCGCGACTCGCTCGCGCGCCACCAGCTCGCGACCGAGC
>CAITGX010000393.1 GCA_903892045.1 uncultured Planctomycetota bacterium
GTGCTCGCGGAGGGGCGCAGCGAGTCCGTCGGCTTTGGGTACAGCGAGGTCGGCGTGTGGGAGTACCTGACCACGCAGGCGTGGGCCGTGCCGCACTACCTGCAGCTCTCCGTGTGGCCCGATCCGCTGGTGTTCGACTACGGCAAGCGGCCGATCACGGAGCTCGCGCGCTGGCTGCCGGGCGGCCTCGTGGTGCTCGCGCTGCTCGGCCTGACGGCGTGGGGCCTCGTGCGGCGCAGCGGGCTCGCGTTCCTCGGTGCGTTCTGGTTCGTGATCCTCGCGCCGACCTCGAGCGTGCTGCCGATCGTGACCGAAGTGATCGTCGAGCATCGTGCCTACTTGCCGAGTGCGGCGGTGCTCACGCTGGTGGTCCTCGGCGCCTGCGTGCTGCTCGAGCGAGTGGCTCCGCCGGCCCGTGCCGCGGTCGCGGGCTTCGCGCTGCTCGCGGTCATCGCGACGTTCGCGTGGCGGACGAGGGCACGCAATGACACTTACCGCACGGAGATCGGCGTGTGGGCCGACACGGTCGCGAAGATGCCGGAGAACGACCGCGCGCAGGCCTGCTACGGCAACGACCTGCGCGTCGCGGGCCGCATCCAGGAGGCGGGCGAGCGCTATCAGGAGGCCGTGCGGCTCGCTCCGCAGGACCCGTACTGGGCGGCGAACTGGGGCACGTGGTTGCTCGACCAAGGGCGCGTCGCGGAGGGCATCGCGGAGCTCGAGCGCTCGCGCGACCTGCTTCCGACCTACGGCATGACGCTGCAGAACTTGGGCAGCGGCTACCAGCGCCGCGGCGACATCGAGCTCGCGATCGCCTCGTGGCAGGCCGCGCTGGACCACGGGGCTCCGGCGGCGAGCTTCGTCACGACGCAGCTCGTGTCGATCCTGCAGGGACGCGGGCGCGAAGCGGAAGCTCTCGATGCGTTGCGTCGCGGCTGTGCGCTCGCCAGCAATGATCCGGAGCTGCACGTGCAGCTCGCGCGCGGACTGCTGCGTCCCAAGGACGCGGCGGAACGCGATCCGGCTGCAGCGCTCCTCGCCGCGCAGCGCGCCTCGCTGCTCCGCGGTGGCGTGGCTCCGGAAGCCGCGGAGCTCGAGGCCGAGGCTCTCGCAGCGCTGGGGCGTCGTGCGGAGGCGAGCATGGCCTACGCGCGCGCTGCGGGCCTGTGGCGTGCGCTCGGCGATGCGGGGCGCGCGCGCGAGTGCGAGTCGCGCGCGGCGAGCATCGGCCCGGCGCTGCCGCTGCGCTGAGCGCGTCCTGCGCGCGAAGAAAGCAAGCGCGCAGCGCACCCCTCGTCGGGCTGCGCTGCGCGCCATGCGGTCCGTGCGCTCGCGGCGGTGGTCCTAGGCCGACTCGCGCTCGACGCGCGGCTCGGGGAGCGGCAGCTCGCCGGCGGGGGGCTCGACCACGTCGGCCTGCGTCAGGCCGCGGGCGAGGCTCGCCTCACCGCGCACGTGCTTGCCCTCGACGACGAAGTGGCGGGTGTCCGTGCGCGAAGGCAGCTCGAACAGGAGGTCGCGCAGCGTGTCCTCGAGGATCGAGCGCAGGGCGCGCACGCCGGTCTCGCGCTGGATGGCGATCTTGGCGATGGCCTCGAGGGCGCTCGGGGCGAACTCCAGCTCGGCTCCGGAGAGCTTGAACAGGCGCTGGAACTGGCGCGTGAGGGCGTTGCGCGGCTCGGTCAGGATGCGCACGAGGTCGCCTTCCTTGAGCGTGTCGAGCGTCGAGATCACCGGCAGGCGGCCCGTGAACTCGGGGATCATCCCGAACTCGATCAGGTCGCGCGGCTCGAGGTGCTTGAGGAACTCGTCGCGGGTCGAGCTGTCCGCCTTGTCCGGCAGCTGCGCGGCGCCGCCGCGCAGCTTGGAGGTCGCCGTGCTGTCGACGTTGCCCGCGAAGCCGATGCGGCTCTTGCCGACGCGGCGCGAGATGATCTGCTCGATGTTCGAGAAGGTGCCGCCGCAGATGAACAGGATGTTCGAGGTGTCGACCTGGATGTAGGCCTGTTCGGGGTGCTTGCGACCGCCTTGGGGCGGAACGTTGGCCACCGTGCCTTCGAGGATCTTGAGCAGCGCCTGCTGCACGCCCTCGCCCGACACGTCGCGCGTGATCGAGACGTTGTTCGTGGTGCGCGCGATCTTGTCGATCTCGTCGATGTACACGATGCCCTGCTGGGCCCGCTCGACGTCGAAGTCTGCGTTCTGCAGGAGCTTCAGGATGATGTTCTCGACGTCCTCGCCGACGTAGCCTGCCTCGGTCAGCGTGGTCGCGTCCGCGATGGCGAACGGCACGTCGAGCATGCGCGCGAGCGTGCGCGCGAGCAGCGTCTTGCCCGAGCCGGTGGGGCCGACGAGCAGCACGTTGGACTTCTCGAGCTCCACGTCGCCGATCGCGGCGGGGTTCTGGGCCTGGTGTCGCAGGCGGCGATAGTGGTTGTAGACCGCGACCGCCATCGTCTTCTTGGCGAGCTGCTGGCCGATCACGTACTCGTCGAGCTTGCGCGCGATCTCGATCGGCGTCGGCAGGCGCTTCTCGGCGCGCGCGGCGGCACCGACGCGCGCGCGCGGCGCGGCGCCAGCGGCACTCGCGGCGGCGGCGGCCGGAGCCGTCGTCGAGGCGGCCGCCTCGGGATTGCGGCGCTGCTCCTCGTGCAGGATCGAGTTGCAGATCTCGATGCACTCGTTGCAGATGTAGACGCCCGGAGGGCCGGCGATCAGGGACGCGACGTGATGGCGGCGCTTCTCGCAGAACGTGCAGCGCTCGACGTTGCGACCACGGTTGGATGAGGGGCTCATGACTTCCGGAATCCTACAGGTTCAACGTCCCGAAGGCAGACGCGGAGGTCTGAAAGCTGCGTTCGAGGGGGCAGAAAAAACTGCCGCCGGAAAGCGCTTCTCGAAAAGCCCCGTGGCCCCGGGAGCCGGACGTGAGGTCCGGCCTCCGAGGCCACGGAAGACTACACCGCCCGTTTTGCCGGTGCGGCGCAGGCAAGAGCGCTAGCTCGCCGGTGTCGGCGGGTGCGACGGAGCGACCACGTGGTCGATCAGGCCGAACTCCTTGGCCTCGTCCGCGGAGAAGAACTTGTCGCGCTCGCAGGCCTTGGCGATCTCCTTGGCGGTGCGCCCGGAGTGCTTGGAGATGATCTCCTCGAGAGTCTTCTTCATCTTGAGGATCTCGTTGACCTGGATCTCCATGTCCAGCGCGGTGCCTTGGGTGCCGCCCCACGGCTGGTGGATCATCACGCGGCTGTTGGGCAGCGCGTAGCGCTTGTTCTTCGCGCCGCCGGCGAGCAGCACCGCGCCCATCGAGGCCGCCTGCCCGAGGCAGTAGGTGGCGACGTCGGGGGTCACGAACTGCATCGTGTCGTAGATCGCGAGACCGGCGGTCACCGAGCCGCCCGGGCTGTTGATGTAGATGTTGATGTCCTGGCTCTTGTTCGCCTTGTCGAGGAACAGGAGCTGGGCCATCACCGAGTTGGCGACGTTGTCGTCGATCGCGGTGCCGATGAAGATGATGCGGTCCTCGAGCAGGCGCGAGTAGATGTCGTACGTGCGCTCGCCGCGGCCGGTCTTCTCGATGACGTAGGGGACGTAGTAGTTGGAGGCGCTCATGGTCGTGTGGGGCTTGTCGGGCCTTGGGGAATAAGGCTTGAGCGGGCCGGGATCAAGGACCCGCGCGAGCCGAACCCACGGCGCAACCTGCCCGGAATCGGGAAGGGCGACGTCCGCAGGACCGGAAAGGCGCGCGGCCCGGCCAGCCCGCGAGGGCGACCGGGCCGCTCCAGCTCGCGCCGGCCGGGCTCAGACCTTGGGGGCGACGAGCTTGGCGTTCTCGCGCAGGAAGGCGCGGATCTTGCGCTCGAGGATCTCCATGGCGAGCTGCGGGAGCAGGTTCTGCTGCTGGTAGAAGTCGCGCACTTCCTCGAAGGAGGTGCGGTTGCGGCCGGCGATGCCGCGCAGCTCGCCGACCATCTCCTGCTCGCTGACCTGGATCTTCTCGGCCTCGGCGATGCGCTCGACGAGGAAGTAGGCCTTGGCGCTCTTCTCCGCGTCCGTGCGGGCCTGGTTCTCGAGGGCCGCGGCCTCGCGCTCGATCTCGTCGGCGCCCTTGCCTTGGCCCGCGAGCTCGTTCTTGAGCTGGGCCAGGCGACCCTTGACCTGCTCGTCGACCATCGACGGCGGCAGGTCCATGGTGTGGGCGGCGATCACCTGCTCGAGCAGGGCGGTCTCCACGCGCTGGTCCTCGAGCTGGCGGTTGGCCTGCTCGAGGCCATCCTGGGCGCGTTTCTTGAGCTCGGCCTCGTCGGCGGCGCCGATGATCTTCATCAGCTCCTCGCGGTTCGGCAGCACCACGCGGAAGGCGTTCTTCACGTCGACCGTGCAGCTGCCCTTCTTGCCGCGCGCGGACTCGACCTCGAAGTCGGCGGGGAACTCGAGCTCGACCTCGGCCGACTCGCCGTCCCTCTTGCCGGTCATCGCGGCCTTGAACGCGGCCGCGTCGACGCCCGGCAGGGTCGAGGAGGGGGAGATGCGCAGGCCGTCGCGCTGCCAGACCTGCTCGCCGTCGTGGCGCAGGGTCACGCGGCACAGCGCCATGCCGTCCTCCGGCAGGCCGGCGTCACCGGCGGGCTCGGGATGGGCCTGGTTCTTGCGGGCCTGCTCGATCGCGGCCTCGACCTCCTCGTCGACGACCGGCGGGAGCGAGGACTCGAGCTCGAGCCCCTTGTACGTGCCGAGCGTAAACTCGGGACGCAGGGAGAACTCGAACGTGTGGGCGAAGTCCACGCCCGCGAGCGCCTCGCCGAAGTCCACCGAGGGGTTCGCGAGGGGGCGCAGCTTGTGCTCGTCGATGGCGCGCGAGTAGGCCTGATTGACGAAGCGCATGGCCACTTCCTGGCGCACTTCCTTGCCCTGCAGGCGGTTGACGACGTCCGGCGGCACGTGGCCGGGGCGGAAGCCCTTGATGCGCATGCGGCGCCCGACGTCCTTGAGGGCCTTCTGGTACTCGGCTTCGAACTCGTTCGCGGGGACCGAGAAGGAGACCTTGGCTTGGCAGGGTGCGGGGCGTTCGACGGTGAGCTGCACGGCGGGACCTGAAGGGTGGGAGTCCGGGGGCGGAAAACGCGGGCGAATACTCTAGCGACGGGGTGCCGCGGGCGTCCATCGGGGCCCCGGCGGTTCTGGGGCAGCGGGGCAGGGAAGGCGGATGCGGGGCTGTTCCCGCGGCCGTCGCGGCCTATCTTCGCCCTCGCCATGAAGCTGCAGCTGCGCCACGTCACGTCCCTCGAGGAGGCCCTGTCCGCGAGCGGGCTGCTCGATGCTTCCGCCGCCGAGTTCCACGCCCAGTGCTCGGACGCGCCCTATCCCGCCGGTGCGGCCGAGCGCTGCCTGCGCCAGCACTTCGCCGCCAGCGAGTGCGTGCTCGTGGTGGCCGAGGAGGAGGGCCAAGGCCCCGGCTCGCGCATCTGGGGCCTGTGCCTCACGGGCCCCTTCACCGATCCCCTGCTCGGCACGACCCAGCCGATGGTGCTCGTGCTGCACGTCGAGCCCTCCCTGCGCCACCGCGGCGTCGCCCGCGAGCTCATCGCGCACGCCGACGGCCTGCTCTTCGCGCGCGGCCACGCCACGCTCGCCGCCCGCGCGGGTCACAACGACGACGCCCTGATCTCCATGGGCGAGCGCTGGGGCTTCGTCCGCAGCTGGGAGCTGATGGTGCGCGAGTGAAGGCGCGGAGGCTGGCTCAGCGCAGCTGACCCGAGGCCTCGAAGTAGCGCTGCAGTACGAGCAGGGCGAGCAGGTCCTCGCGCTCGTCGTCGTCGAACTGTCGGCACCACGCCTGCGCGGCGGCGAGGATGCGCTGCGCGCCGGCGGGGTCGTCGTTCCAGCGCTCGATCGTCGCGCCGAGGTCCGAGAGGTCGGGTGCGAGCTCGACGTAGTGCACGCCGGGCTGGAGGCGGCCTTCCATGAACCACGTCTCCTTCGTCGGGCGCGGCATCAGGCACAGGGAATTGGAGGAGAGGATCCACTTCAGGTTGGTGGCCACGTCGTTGCCCTCGATCGAGAGCACGAAGCGGTGGCGCAGCTGCTCGGCGATGGAGAGCCGCGGCCGCCGCAGGTGTGCGGTCTGCGGGCGCTCGTCCGTGGCGCCGAGCTCGCAGCGCGCGTCGCGTTGCCAGTCCTCGAGCAGCTTCACCCGCGCGGGATTGCGCGAGTTGCCGCGCCACACGGCCGTCGCGCGCTTCGCGCTCCAGGGGACTTCGTCGTCGACGCGGACGTAGTGGCGCACGCGGTTGAGCTTGAGCAGCACCGAGGTGCGCTCGGACTCTCCGATGCGCCGCGCCTTGACGAGGGTCGGGCGCGGCGGGGGATCCGTGCGATCCCCGAAGTAGCGCTCGACGCGCAGTCCACTCGGCATGCGACGCAGGAGTCGCGCGAGGTCGAACCAGTAGTTGCGCTGCCGTCTCAGCGCCGAGAGCGGCAAGGAGTCGGCCTGCGGCCCGAGGTCGAAGGTGCCCTCGAAGCGAAAGTAGTAGCCGACGCGCTCTTCGAGTTCCTGCGCGGGCAAGTCGTGCGCGCGCGAGAGCAGGTCGCGACCGCGGCCCTCGAGCCACGCCCGTGGCTGGCAGAGCTCGAGCAGGTTGTGCGCGAAGTAGCGTAGCCGCGAGGGCTTGTGGACGCGGATCGGGCGTGCGTCGAACGGCGCGCTCACGACGTCCGCACGAGACCTTGGGCGCAGCGCACGCGCATCGCGCGCTCTTCTTCCGCCACGCGCCGCTGGATGGCCTCCGAGTTGGGACGCTCGAGGTGGTGCAGGTGGTAGACGACCGCGCGCTGGATCAGGGCCGCGTAGCGGAAGCCGCCGCGCACGAGTCGCAGGTCGAGGTCGCGGTCCCCGCGTCGCCCCGGCCACTCCTCGTCCCAGCCGTTGACGGCCTCGAAGGCGCGGCGCGAGAGCGAGAAGTTGACGCCCATCAGCTTGCGCGGTCGCGGGTGCAGGGCATGGGCCAGCCAGCGCGGCAGGCGCAGGCCGAGTCCCATGCGCTCGTTGTCCGAGAACAGCCCGCCGAGCAGCGCCGGGCCGAACAGGCGCTCGAGCTCGCCGGACTGCACCATCTCCAGATCCACGCGCGGGCTGAGAGTGGGTCCGAGCTTGACCCGTCGTCCGCACAGCACGTCGCCGCGGCCGGAGTCGAGCAGGTGGTCGCGCACGAACTCGCGGTGGGGGATCGAGTCGCCGTCGAGGAAGATCAGCCATTCCCCGCTCGAGCGTCGCACGGCCTCGTTGGAGACGGCCCACTTGCGGAAGCCGCGATCCTCGTGCCACACGTGCTCGCTGCGGCAGCCCGCGGGAGGCTTCCAGCCGCGCACGACCTCGGCCGTCGCCGGGCCCGAGCCATCGTCCGCGACGAGCACCTCGTCCGGGACGTGCGTCTGCCGCGCGAGGGCCGCGAGCACGAGGGCGAGCCGCTCGGGCTCGTTGTAGGTGGAGACGACGACGCTCGCGCGCATGGCTCTCGGGGCACGATGGTAGGAAGCGCGCGGGCCGCGACAAAGCACCCCGGCGGTCTCGCGCACGTCGGGTGGCCGCTGGCTCGAAACCGGGACGCTCTCGGCGGGTTAGATTGAGCCACCATGCTGCTGCCCCTCGCGCTCGCTCTCTCGCTCGCGGCCCCCTCGCCCTGCCCGCAGGATGCAGGGACGCCCGTGCCGGCGGCCGCGGAGACGAAGTGGGCGCCGCGGGTGCTCAAGCCGTCCGAACATGGGGTCGGGCGCCGTGTCGCCTTGCCGCGCTCGGTCGGCCTCTCCGGCGCCGCACTGCCCGTCGCGAAGCCGGGCGAGTTCACGGTCTACGCGCTCTCGAGCACGACCTGCCCGCTGAGCCAGAAGTACGTGCCCACGCTCGTCGAGCTCGCCGCGGGTGCCGAGGCGCGCGTGCACTTCGTGATCGTCGATCCGATCGCGACCGACGCGGCGGAGTCCGTGCGCGAGCTCGCGCAGCGCTTCGGCGAGCACGCCTCCGTCGTGCACGACCGCGAGGGGACCCTCGCGCGCGCTCTCGGTGCGACGACCACCACCGACGTGATCGTGCTCGATGCGGCCAGCACGACCGTGTTCCACGGCGCCGTCGATGATCAGTACGGCGTCGGCTACGCGCTCGAGAATCCGCGCCGCCGCTTTCTCGCCGACGCGCTGCGGGCGTTGCTGTCGGACGAGCCGCTGCTCGTCGCGGCCACGGACGCGCCGGGATGCGAGCTCGAGCTCTCCGACGCCGCTCCCGTGGCGAGCGAACTCACATACCACGACCGCATCTCGCGCATCGTGCAGGCGAACTGCGTCGAGTGCCACCGCACCGGTGGCGTGGCGCCGTTCTCGCTCGAGACCCACGCCGACCTCGTCGCTCACGCGGGCATGGTGCGGCGCGTCGTGGAGAAGGGACAGATGCCGCCGTGGTTCGCGGCCGAGCCCGCGCGCGCGGAGGGCCAGCCGCCGACGACGCGCTGGGCCAACGAGCGCGCGCTGTCTGCCGCGGACAAGGCCGACCTGCTCGCGTGGCTCGCGAGCGGCAAGCCGGAGGGGAATCCGTCGCACGCGCCGCTGCCGCGCAGCTTCGCGGGCGAGTGGTCGATCCCCGCGCCCGATGCGGTGTTCGAGTTCGCGCAGCCCGAGTCGATTCCCGCGAGCGGAGTGGTGCCCTACCGCAACGTCGTGGTGGAGACGCGGCTCGAGGAGGATCGCTGGGTGCGCGCGATCGAAGTGCGTCCGGGCGACGCAGGTGTCGTGCACCACGTGCTCGTGCACCTCGTCGACTCGGAGCTCGAGCGCGCGAACGAAGGCCGTCGCCGGCGGCGAGCCGACGACGACATCGCGGCCGAGGAGCGGCTGGGATTCTGGGCGGCCTACGTGCCCGGACAGGGCGCTCTCTCGTATCCGCAGGGCTTCGCGAAGCTGCTCCCCAAGGGCGCCAAGCTGCGCTTCCAGATGCACTACACGCCCAATGGCACGGCGACGGAGGATCGCACGCGCATCGGAGTGGTGTTCACAGACGAGCCGCCGCTGCACGAGGTGCGCACGATCGGCGTGGTCAATCCGCGCATCCGCATCCCGCCCGGCGCAGCCAACCACGAGGAGAGCGCGACGTTCCCGATCCCGCTCGACGCCGTGCTGCTCTCCTTCGTGCCGCACCTGCACGTGCGCGGCAAGGCGGCGCGCTACGAGCGCATCGCGCGCGACGGCACGAGCTCGACCCTGCTCGACGTCCCGCGCTACGACTTCAACTGGCAGCTGCTCTATCGCCTCGCCGAGCCGCTGACGCTGCGCTCCGGCGAGCAGCTGCGCTTCACCGCCTGGTACGACAACAGCGCGGAGAATCCCGCCAATCCCGACCCGACTGCCACGGTGCGCTGGGGGCCGCAGACCTTCGACGAGATGCACCTGGGCTACGTCGAGTACTACCTGCCGTGGGTGCCCCCGGGCGCGAAGCTGCCCGTCGGCGGCGGACGGCGCGGCGGTCGCTAGGTCGAGGTCCGTCGGGCCGAGGCGCGCTCAGGGATTGAGGAAGAAGCGCAGGCCGTTGCTCAGGCTCGTGGTGCCGACGCCTGCGGGATCGCGGGACCAGACCTGAGCGTAGACCTCGTTGCCCAGCGTGAGGCCGGGCGTGGCACCGGCCTGAGCGATGGGGGTGAAGTCGATGCTGATCACGCCGCTGCAGTCGTTGCCCGTGGCGCTGCCGCCGCTGGAGACCGAGGCGCTGCGGACGGTCGGGGCCTGCACGCACAGGTAGCCGCCCGTGAAGGGCTGGGCGGCGGCGCGGAAGCCGTAGAAGACGAGGCCCGACTTCTGGTTGAGCACGCTCGTGGCCTGCAGGAGGAACGGCGCGGCGGACGACAGGCTGGCGTTGCCCTGCCAGGTCATCTGCGGAATGCAGCCGAGGCTGTTCGTCTTGCCCGTGCAGTAGGTCGAAGGCAAGGCTGGGAAGGCGCGCGCCGCGAACACGCGCCCGCCGTTGGTCGCGATGCTGTCGCCGACGGCGCCCGCGACCAAGAGGTCGAACGCGCCATCGCCGTCGAAGTCCTCGCCCGTCGAGGCGATCCCGTCGCCGAGCACGCCGCTCGGCGGACCGACGAGCGTGCCGATCGGAAGCAGGGACTCGCCCGAGTAGAGGAACACCGCGCCTTCGTTGCCGCTGCCGGTGGGGTTCTGGTAGCCGGTCGCACCGATCGCGATGTCGGGCCGCCCGTCGTTGTTGATGTCGTCGATGAGTCCGACGGCGCTGCCGTAGTTGAGGTTGGCGGCCGGGCCGTTCCAGTTGATCAAGGCGACCGGCGAGCCTGAGAAGAGGTTCCTCCCGTCGATCAGCAGCACGCGTCCCGAGTTGGTGCCGTTCAGGTCCGTGCCCGGAGCGCCCGCGAAGACATCCGAGAAACCGTCGAGATTGAAATCGAGGCCGGCGCTCAGGCTGATCCCGAGGTTCGCGCCTGCATAGGCGCCGGGGATGGTGCCGACTTCCGCGTAGCTCTGGCCGCTGAAGAGCGAGACCTGCCCACCCGCCACTGCCCCGCTGAAGCCCGGATAGCTCGGCGCGCCCGCGGCGTAGTCGGCCGCGGAATCGAGGTTGCAGCGCAGGTTGCCGGCGACCGTGTAGCCGAGCCACGCATTCGCCGCGATGCTCGTGTTCGTCGCGAGCGAGAGCGGAGACAGGTTGTTGTAGAGCGCATTGCCGCTCACGACGTAGACGCGTCCGCAGTTGGCGAGTGTCGCCGTGTCGCCGAAGGGTGCGCCGACGATGACTTCGCGCGCGCCGTCGGAGTTGCGATCGTCGTGGGCGGACACGGCCCAGCCGAAGAGATCGCCGGCGGCGTCGCCGAGGCGCACGCGGTGCAGGGTCGGCGCGCCGGAGTTGCTGCGCACGA
>CAITGX010000394.1 GCA_903892045.1 uncultured Planctomycetota bacterium
CTCGTCGGCGACGTGACGATCGAGAATGTCGACGGGGCCCGGCTCGGCCGCACGTTCCTGCAGGTCGTCGCGCGGCCCGACTGGGGCCCGCCGGGCACGGGCACGCTCACCGTGCGCAACTGCTCGATCGAGGACCCGTGCATCGCGCGCGGCGACGACTACAAGGGCGGGAGCGCACTCACGCTCTCGGGCCGCCACACCGGGCGCGCGATCTTCGAGAACAATCGCTATCGCTCGGGCTTCAACCCCACGCTCAAGCACCTCACGCGCGAGGGCGTGCCCTTTGGCACCGGCGCCTTCGTGGCGTGGGACGCCGGCGGCGAGCCCAACGGCACGCTGATCCTGCGCAACAACGACTTTCAGATCGCGCCCGGCTGTGGCGACCGCCCCCTGGTCGCGATCGGCGGTTGCCGCGATGTGCAGGTGGTCGGACGAAACCGCTTCGTCGGCGGCAATGCCAGCGCGCTCGAGATCGATCCCGTGACGCCCAAGGGCTTTGGCTCGAGCAAGTGCGGCAAGGTCACGCTCGACCCGGCCACCGAGTGCAAGGGCGCGATCAAGCTGCAGGGACAGGTCGCCACGCCCGAGCAGCTCGCCGCACTCGCACCGAAGAAGCCCTGAAGCAGGGCGCCGTCATGCCCGGATGCGTGCGGCGCGAGAACGCGCGAGCCGCGAGCACCCCGCTCGAGGGCGCCCACGGCTCGCGTAGCGCGCGCGACAGCGCGCGTCGTTGGCTCAGCGGTTGAGGTTGATCTTCGAGAGCTCGACGAAGTGCGCCGCGCGCGCGCCGTTCTTCGTGCCCTTGTGCTTCTCTGCGATGCCTTCCGCCTTCTTGACGTTGCCGGCGTCGAAGGGCTTGTCCTTCGCCACCTTGTTCGAGAAGGAGCTCCAGGCCTTGGCCGCCTCGCGCTCGGCCGCGAGCTCCGAGGCCCCAAGCTTCGTCGCGAGCTCGGCCACCTTGGGCGCGAGCTCGGCGACCGGCTTGCACGACTTCTGCAGCGCACCGACGAGCTCGTCCGCCTCGGCGAGGTCACCGGCGGCGAGCATGCGCTCGACGCGCGCGATGCGCGCCTCGGTGCGCGCGACCATCTCGGATCGCGCCTTCGCACCGTCGTCCCCACCGACCTTGTCGCACTCCGCGAGCGCGCCGCCGAGGTCACCCTTGGCAAACGAGGCCCACGCCTTCTTGAGCGTGGCCGGCGTCCCGGCCGGAGCGTCCTTCGACTTCTTCACCTCGGCCGCGAGGGTCTCCTCGAGCTCCTTGCCGAAGTCGCCGGGGTAGCCCTGCAGCAGCACCGTCCCGTCGACGCCGATCAGCGCCACCTCGGGCAGGCCGCGCCCGACGGTCGGGATCACGCGCTCGTTGGTCCAGATGGCGTTGTTGCCCATCCACTTCATCTTCCAGGCGAACGCCTCGTAGGTGTTCTTCTCGGTGCCTTGGCACTCGACGAAGATCACCTGCACGTCGTCCCCGAACTGCTCCTGCACCTTGATGGAGGCCGGCACGGACCCCCCGACGCAGCCGGGTCAGTTCTTGCCCCAGAAGTCGATCAGGATCGGCTTGCCCCGCAGGTCCGCCATGCCCTGCACGCCCGCGGCGTTGATCGCGGCCTCGCGGAACTTGAAGTCGACCGGCGCGCCCTCGGCGGCCGGCATGCTCGCGGCGAGCCACGCGGCGCCGACGAGGGCGAGCGGAGCGAGCGCGAGGCGCCAGCGGGAATGGAACATGGAAGTCATCTCGGGTTGGCGAGGACACCGGCGCGCGCCGCGCACCGAGACGGCCTCGGACGAGAGAGACGCTATCCCTCGCGGACTCGGGCCGCAAGGCGAGCCCCTGTTCCGAGCAGGTTCAGGGCCTGCCGTAGCCGAGCGCGGCCAGATCGAAGCCCAGATCGGCCACCCGCACGGCCCCGAGAAGGGCCGCCGCCGAGGGAGCATCGAAGCCGAGCTTGGCGGCCGCGAAGGTCACCGTGAGGTCGGCTCGGAAGCAGGGCCCGAGGGTCACGCCCTCGTCGCAGTCGAGCCCCGAAGGGAGGTCGAGGGCGAGCTTGAAGGGGCGAGCGGCGCCGTTCATGGCCGAGATCACGGCCCCCTGCTCCGGGCGCGGCGAGCCGCGCAGGCCGGTGCCGAGCAGGCCGTCGACGAGCGCGTCACAGCGCTCCCAGCTCGCGGACGCGGCCGCGAGGCTGGGCGGATCGGCGAGCGTGCGCACGGGAATCCCGAGTCGCACGGCGATGGCGTGGTTGCAGCGCGCATCCTCGGTCGCCGGAGCGCCGCTCGCCCAGCACTCGACCGCGTGACCCGCTCGCTGCACGTGCCGAGCGAGCACGTAGCCATCCCCACCGTTGTTGCCCGTGCCGCACACCACCGCCACGCGCCACGGCGGCGCCCCGCGGCGCCCCGCGAGCGACTGCTGGCGCAACGCGCCGAGCAACGCCTCGGCCGCCTGCCGCCCCGCGTTCTCCATCAGCACGACGCCCGGAATGCCGAGCTCGGCGATCGCGCGCGCATCGAGCGCACGCAGTGCTTCCCGGGAAAGTCGCAGCGGTTGGTCCATGGGCGCGGGCTGCTAGCCTGCTCCGGAGAGTACCCCAGATGCGTGTCCTTGCGTGGATCCTGCTCGCCTGCTGCGCCGCCTGCGGTCGCACCGATGGCCGCCCGAACGTGCTCGTGCTCGTTGCGGATTCCCTCGCGGCGGGGCACGTGTCGAGCCACGGCTACGAGCGCCCCACCACGCCGAACTTCGACGCGTTCGCGGCCGCGGGTGTGCGCTTCTCGAACGCTGGGGCCGCAGCCGCGTGGACGCTGCCGAGCGTCGCCTCCCTGTTCACGTCGCAGCCGCAGGAGGCGCACGGTGCGCGCGACGACGAGCTGCGCCTCTCCGGCGAGCTGCCCACGCTGGCAGAGCGCTTGCGCAACGCGGGCTTCGAGACGCACGCCGTCGTGCAGACTCCGGTCCTCGGTCGGCGCACCGGCGTCGACCGCGGCTTCGAGCGCTACGACGTGCTCGACTTCTCGCTCGCCAGCTTCGAACGCGCGCTCGAGCTCGCGCGCTCGGCCTTCGGAAGTTCGTCCGCGCCGCGCTTCGTGTACGTGCACGTCGCACCGCCGCACATGCCCTACCAGCCGCCCGCGCCCTACCGTGGTCGCTTCAGCGCCGAGTCGGAGTCGCTCGCGCATGTCGACGGCTCGATCGAGAGTGCGCGCGCCGTGCATCGGGCCCGGCTCGCACCGGACCATCCCGACGTCGTGCGCTTGCGTGCGCTGTACGACGAGCACATCACCTTCGTGGACGCGCGCCTCGGCGAGCTCGTGCGTTCCCTGCAGGCGCAGGCCAACGAGCGTCCGCTGCTGATCGTGTGGACCTCCGACCACGGCGAGGCCTTCATGGAGCACGGCGAGCAGGGCCACAACTCGAGCGTGTACGAGGAGATGCTGCACGTGCCGCTCGCGATCGCGGGAACCGGACTCCGCGCGCGCGTCGAGCCAGCGCCCGTGAGCCTGCTCGACGTGGCGCCGACGCTCCTCGAGCTGTGCGACGCACCGGCGTTGCCACGCGCCGAAGGCCGGTCGCTCGCCCCGTTGCTGCGCGCCGAGTCGTTCGACTTGCAGCGCACGCTGGTCGCGAGCTCGCGCCACTACGAAGGCAAGCCGGAGCGCTGGCAGGTGGCCGTCCGCTCAGGACGCTTCAAGCTCCACGCGTGGCCCGGGCTCGGGCGCGCCGAGCTGCGCGACCTCGACGCCGATCCGGACGAGCGCGCCGACTGCAGTGCGGAGCATCCGGACGTGCGTGCGCACCTGCAGCGCGAGCTCGAGCGCCTGCAGGCCGCCTTCGTCGCGTCCACGGAGCGCCGCGAGCTCTCGGAATCCGAGCGACGCACGCTGCGCGAGCTCGGCTACGCCGACGACGGCCGCTAGTCGCTCGCGGGCTTGCGTCGGTAGACGATGTAGTCGGGCGTCCAGCCGTCGACGAGCAAGTCGAGGCGCGGCTCGAGGTCGACGGCGTCGCGTGTCAGACCGTAGGTCGAGAAGCGCGCGACCGGCTCATAGCGCTCGGCCACCGGATCCTCGCGGAACGGCAGCATGCGAGCACGATTCACGACCACGAGCGCATAGTCTGGGAGCTCGGCGCGAATCGCGTCGACCTGCCGCTCGTAGGCGCGCGCCGGAGGCCACACGAGCGCCTCGCTGTCGAGGATGCGCGTGCCGCTGTACCAGCCGATGGCGCCGATGTCGGTGGCGAGGATCGTCGGTTGCCGACCGCGCGTGTCCTGCTCCCTGCACCATGTCTCCATGGCCGCGTAGACCGAGCCGGTGACGTGGTCGCGCTTCACGCTCGCAAGCACGACACTGGCGGCGAGCGCGAGCAGCGCGAACGTGACCACGACACCGCGCCCCACCCGCTCGCGCAGGGCATCCTCGCGCCCACGCAGCACGATGCCCACCGCAGCGCCGAGACCTTCACCAAGCGCCACGCACCACGCGAGCAGCGGCAGGTAGAAGTACCAGCCCCACGTCTTCGCTCCCGCCGCCGCGTAGGAGAGGAGCATACCGACACCGAACAGCACGACGGCCCGCGAGGCACGCTTCAGTGCGAGCACGAGCCCCGCGGCCACGAAGGGCAACCCGAGCCACATCTCCGGCGACGGCCACAGCCCGCGCTCGAGCACTTCGAGCGCGCGCGAGAACTCCCAGCCCAGCCCATGGTTCGAGGCCTTGGCCTGCACGGACTGCGGAATCGGGTCGCCGTAGTACGCCGCGAGGATCGCGACCGCCACGAGCCCGGTCAGCGCGACAGGCAGAAGGAAGCGCAGCGCGCGCGCGACGGTGCGCAGCTCGAAGGCGGAGAGCACCACGAGCAGCAGCACTCCCTCGGGGCGCGTCGTGCACGCGAGCCCGGCGCACACCCCGGCGAGCGCCGGTCGCTCGCTGCGCAGCGCATGGACGGCCGCGACCGACAGGAGCGCGAAGAGCGGCGCCTCCATGCCTCCGACGCTGATGCGGCCGATGACCGGCAGCGCCCCGAAGGCGAGCACGCCGAGACTCGTCGCCAGCGGCCGTGAGGCGCCGAGTCGCGCCAGTAAGTACGCGGTCGCGCCGTCGCACAGCGCGTTGATCGCGAGCGACGCGAGCGGGATCGCAAGCCCGAGCAGCGCCGGCAGCGCGAGCAGCGCGGCATACAACGGGGTGGTCGTGCCGAGCACAGGCTCCCAAGGCGCGCCCGGGTTGAACACCATCCCGTCCCCCGCCGCGAGGTGGAGTGCATAGCGGAACGTGATGAAGGCGTCGTCGTAGATCGGAAACGCCTGCGCCTGCAGCACGCGGCACGCGAGCACGCACAGCGCGAGCCCGAGCGCAGCCCTGCGGCCGAGCTCACGCGCGTGCGCTCCAGCGACTGCCGCTCCCGTGTCCCGCGAACTCTCCATGATCTCCGGCACGGGCAAGCCGTGCGGAGTGCGAGTCTACGGAGTGCGGACGCTCGTCCAAGGGGCTCCGCAAGCACGCCCCCCGCTCGCTGGCAACCTCAGTCGATCCACTGCAGCCGGACGCGAACTTGAGTCACTTCCCCGCCCCGCCGGACGAGCAACTCGACCGTGTCCCCCGCCTCGTGGGCATCGAGGACATCGAACAAGTTCTGCTGGGAGCGCACCGGCTGGCCGTCGATCTCGACGATCTCGTCGACCGCGATCGAGCGGCCCGACTGCACCGCCGACCGCAGGCCCGCAGCCGCGGCGGCGCCACCTTCGACCACGCTCTCGATCCCCACGCCATCGAGCCCGAGTCGCGCGCCCAAGCCCGGGTCGAGCAGCATGACGCCGAGTCCCGGACGGCGCACCCGCCCGCGCTCGATCAACTCGGGTACCGCGCGCGCCACCGTGTCGACCGGCACCGCGAAGCCGATGCCCGCGTAGGCCCCCGAGGGGCTCACGATGGCCGTGTTCACGCCGATCAGCCGTCCGCGCGAGTCGAGCAGCGGCCCGCCCGAGTTGCCGGGGTTGATCGCGGCATCGGTCTGGATCACGCCCGCGATCTTGTGCTCGCTGACGGAGCGGATCTCGCGTCCGAGTCCGCTGATGATGCCCGTGGTCAAGGTCTGGTCGAGGCCAAAGGGATTGCCGATGGCGAACACCGCCTGTCCGACCTGCAGGTCGGCGCTCGAGCCGATCGCGATCGGACGTGCGGCGATCTTGCGCGGCTCGACGAGGCGCAGCACGGCCAAATCCCGGTGCGGCGCACTGCCGATCACCTCGGCCTCGTACTCCGTCTCGTCGCCGACGAAGCGCACGAAGTAGCTCGACTCGCGCGCCTGCTGCTCGATGACATGGAAGTTGGTCACGATGTGCCCGCGCTCGTCCCAGAGGAAGCCAGTGCCGGTGCCGACCGGCATGTCGACGGGATTGCGGAGGAAGCGCTGCACGCGCGCCTTGTTCGTGATGTGCACGACCGCCGCGGAGTTGCGCCGGAAGAGCTCGATCGTCGCCTGCTCGTCCGCACGCAGCTCGGCGAGTCGTTCCGCGGCCGGCACGGCCAGACCGGCGGGCGGAGCGGGCTCGAGCGAGGCGGCCGCCTGCCCCGGGGGCGCGAGGCGCCAGAGGGCCAGTGAGCACAGGCCGAAGCCGAGCGTGGCGAGGAACGGGCGGAACAGGCGACGGGAGGCGAGGCGCGATTCGGTCATGGTGGGCGGATACGGGGGACCATGCGCAAGCGTTGGCGCCCCCAATGTGGGCAACGGCGGGCCCTGCTCCAAGCCCTGCCCCAACAACGCCGTACCGGCGCGCCCCCGAACAGCCCCGCCGGAGCGGGCCGAGGCTACTTTCCGGCCGACTCGCGCAGGCTCTCTCCCGCCTCGCGGGCCTCGCGCTGGATGTCGTCGAGCACCCGCTGCCAGTCGTCCTTGCTGGCCCGGCGGAGCTCGTCGAGCCCCTCGCGCGCCTTGGCGAGGTGTGCTTCCACCTCGCGCTCGAGTTTGTCGCGCGCGTCGCTGGCCTTGCGCCCCGCCTTCTCGCGTCCGCGCTCCAGCTCCGCCCCGAGGCGATCGAGCGCGCTCTCGATGTCGTGCGTGAGCGTGTCGTCCTGCTCCCCGAAGCGCTGGCGAGCGCGCTCGATGGCCGCATCGGACTCCTCGACCAGTCGCCCGAACTCGTCGCCGAGGCGCTCCGCGGCACGGTCGAGCTTCTCGCCCGCCCGCTCGAGGATGCCGCGCTCGCGCGGCTCCTCGCCGCACGCGGAGCAGAGCCAACCGAGCGAGAGAATCAGTCCGAGGACCCACGAAAGACTGCGCGCGAGCATGCCGTGAAGCTATCGTCGACAGGCCAGCGCAGCGAGAGCGCCCGTGATCGTCCTCGTCGACAACTACGACTCCTTCACGTTCAACCTCGCGCAGGCGATGCAGGCCCGCGGCGTCGAGGTGCGCGTGGTGCGCAGCGACGCGCTCGATGTCGAAGGCGTGCTCGCGCTCGCGCCGCGCGGGCTGCTGCTCGGCCCCGGCCCGGGCAAGCCGCGCGACGCGCACCTGTGCCATGCGCTGCTCGCGAGCGCCCCCGAAGACCTGCCCATCCTCGGCGTCTGCCTCGGGCATCAGGTGCTGTGCGAGCACTACGGCGGCGTGGTCGACGAGGACCCGCGCCCCGTGCACGGACGTGCGAGCGAGGTGCAGCACGCGGGCACGGGCTGGCTCGCAGGCCTGCCCAACCCGCTCGTCGTCGGTCGCTACCACTCCCTCGCGGCTCGGCGCGATCCGTGGCCCGCGGAGCTCCTGCTCGAGGGCTCGACCGCGGAGGGGATCCCGATGATCGTGCGCCATCGCACGCTCCCGCGCTTCGGCGTGCAGTTCCACCCCGAGTCGATCCTCTCGCCGTCCGGACCGGAGCTGCTCGTGTCCTTCCTGCGCCGGTGCGGCGAAACTCCTTCCGTCGCGTCCCCCGCGCTGCTGCGCCCTCTGCAGCGTCCCGCGGGCACGCCCTGAAGTTCCTTCCGGGATCGGCTCACGACGCCCGGCGCGCGCAGTCGATACACTCGGCGAGTCAGCATGCAGTTCAGTCTCAACAGCGAGCCCGTCAAGTACGCGCTCATCGCGCTCACCGCACCCTTGTGGTGGCCGTTCGTGCGCGCGCTGTGGAGGGAACTCAACGACTCCCTGCGCGACGAGGGCGGGATCTTCGGCCAGCAGCTGACACGCGCCGAGCTCGAGAGCGTGAACAAGGCCAAGGGCCGCCATGAGTCACCGCTCGTGAGCGAGACGTGGGACGAGCACGAGCGCGGCGGCGCGGCTCCTTCGAGCTCGCGTCGCGGGCCGCGCGCAAGCCCGGCGCCGGCCACGCGCCCCCGCCCGCGCGGCTTCCGCTGATTCCGGCTACGGATACACGAATACGCGCAACGCGTCCGAGAGCGCTGCGCCGTAGGTGCTGCCGGGATCTTCGTACCAGACCTGAAAGTACAGGGTCTGCCCGACGAGCCAAGGTTCGATCGGGATGTCGCGCAGCGCGAAGCCGAGGAAGTCGGTCTTCTGCCGCGGATAGCGCTTGAGGGGCGGTGCGAGGTAGAGCCGGCCGCCGAGGTACGGACGTGTCTGCGTCTGCAGGCTGCGCATCACCTGCGACCAGGCCAGCGGAACGGCGAGGTCGAGGCCGACCTTGAAGCCGCTCTCCGTCGCCGACGGGTATCCCTCCCAGCGCACCTGCGCACGGCCCCCGAGCGAGCTCGTGGCCGCGGTGCCGAACGGAATCGGCGTGGTGAGCAACGCGAGGCGCGACACGTAGCCTTGGCTCAGGGCGAGCACGTTCCACGCGGGCTGGAAGGCACCCGCGGACACCGGCAGTCCCGCACCGTACGTGACGCCGCCGAAGATCGGCTCGCCACTGGCGTCGAGCACGAGCGCCTCGAGTCGATCGGGTTGCCGCGAGCCGAAGTAGGTCAAGTACTCGAGCGAGGAGAGCGTCGCCGGCAGCCGCGCGAGAAACACCTCGCGCTCCATGCCGCCGGCGGAGGCGTTGGGCGCGGGGCTCCAAGCACCGAGGGTCGAGGGCAAGTCAGCGCTCAGGCTGTCCCCGCCGAGCACCACGCGTCCGAGAGTGTCGAGGGCCAGCGCCGCGACGCGATCGGCGTCCGCTCCGCCGAGGAAGCTCGCGCGCTCGAGCGCGTCGCCCGCGGGCGCGAGACGTGCGAGGAAGCCCTCGGAATCGCCCTCGAACGTCGCGTCGAAGGCCTGTTCGAGCGGAAAGTCCGCGCTGAACGCCTCCCCCACGCACAGCACGCTGCCGCCCGACTCGAGCGCGAGATCGAGCACCGTCTCCTCGCCACTCCCGCCGAGATACGTCGAGAATGCGAGCTGGCTTCCGCTCGGATCGAAGCGCGCCACGAACGCGTCCGACGGAGTGGAAAAGGAGCGATCGAGGGCCGTGGCGCTCGTCGGAAAGAGTGCCGAGTAGCTCGTTCCGCTGACGGCGACCCCGTCACTGGCATCGAGCGCGATGCGCTGCGCGAGCTCCTCGCCCGCCCCGCCGAGGTACGTGCACCACACGCGCGCGGATCCGTCCGCGCGCAGGCGCGCGACAAACGCATCGCCAAAGAAAGTCCCGCCGTTGTAGCTCGTGTCGAACGCCCCGGGGCTCGCCGGCAGGCCACCGCGTGTGGCGCCGCACAGCACGACCTCATCGTTGGCCGCGAGCTCGAGCTCCCCAAAGCGATCCGCGAGCGCACCGCCGAAGAAAGTCGACCACTCCAGCGCGGTCCCGGAACCTTCGAGGCGTGCCACGAAGGCGTCCTGCGCGCCACCGAGCGCGGGCTGCAAGGCTCCGGGAGTCGTGGGGAAGTCCGCGGACGCCGTGGTTCCGCCGACCACGACGGAGCCGCCGCTCGTGACGCGCACGGAGTGGATCGAGTCGTCGCCGCTCCCTCCGAGCAACGTCGACCACAGGAGCGTCGTCCCGTCGCCGGAGAGACACGACACGAAGCCCTCGGTCCCCCCGCTGTAGAACGGGTCGAACGAACCGAGCGTGGTCGGAAAGTCGATCGAGAACGTCGTGCCCGCGGCGAACACCACTCCGAACGGACCCTGCGCGATCGAGCGCACTTCCTGCTCGTACTCACCGGTCAGGTAAGTCGAGAAGCGGAGCATCGGATCGATGCACACTCGCTCGTCGAGGCGCTCGAGCTCGAACCCAAACGAGTCCGCGCCGCGCAGCACGAAGCGACACGCGATCTCCGCGCCCCCGTCCACGCTCCAGGCGAGCGGCGCCGGTTGAACGAGCGGCCCCGCCGCCGTCTCGATCACGAGCTCGCCCTCGGGGCCAATCCACAGCGCCTCATGGCCGCGCACACGCGCCTCGAACTCGCTCAGCCGTGGCGCATCGCGCAACTCGAGGTCGTATTCCAGCCCGCCACCGCCCTCCCGCAGGCGCAGGTCGATCCCCGGAGCGACCTCACGCCAGCGCACTGCCGTGAACACGCGGTCCGTCGCCAGCAGGGCGCCACCACGCGAGCGCGCGAGGCCGCGACACAGTTCACCCTCGCCCTCGGGGAAACTGCGACCGAAGTCGAGCGCGATGGCGGCTCCCACGCGCGGTTCGCTGACGAGCGCCAGCCCGAGCCCGCCTTGGCGCGCGCACGCGAACACCCCACCGGCGCGCGCCACGAGACAGCCTTCCGGCGCACGTCCGAGCGCGGGCTCGAACACGACCCCCTGCGTGCACCCGATCCCGAGCAGCAGCGCACCCGCGAACATGGCTTCGATGCTAGCAGCAGCGCGCGCGTCCGAGCCCGACGGCGCACGCCGAGAGCATCCCGGCACCCGCCGCTCGCTCGCGACAGCGTTCGGGACTTGGACTCCGACCACGCGATCCGCAAGATTCCACCCATGAAGGCCACCCACTCCTGCCTCGCCCTGAGCCTGCTCGTGTGCGGCTGCGTCGCTGCCGCACCGCGCGCCGTCGTTCGGACCGACGCCGCACCCATTCCGGTCGGCCCCTATTCGCAGGCCGTGCGCGCCGGCGATCACCTCTATCTCGCGGGCCAGATCGGCATCGATCCGCGGACCGGCGAGCTCGTCGACGGCCTCGAGGCCCAAGTGCGTCAGGCGCTCGCGAACCTCGCGGCCGTGCTCGCGGCCGATGGTCTCGAGCTCTCCGACGTGGTGTCCATGACGGTGTACCTCGCGGACTTCGGCGACTTCGCCGCGATGAACGCGATTTACGCGTCCGTCGTCCCCAACCCGCCGCCCGCTCGCACGACCATCGCAGCCGCCGCGCTGCCGCGGAACGCGCGCGTCGAGTTCAGCGCGATCGCCGTGCACGCACGGTGAAGCTCGCGCTCGATCACTGGCCCGGGGCCACGCACGAGCCCGGCGCGGGGCGCTACGTGCGCGAGTTCGCGCGCGCGCTCGTGGCGCTCGAGGCTGCGCCCTCGGTCACGCTGGTCGAGTGGGGTCGCGGAGCGCGAGTTCCGGGCGCTCTCGACCTGAAGGGCTTGCCGCCGCACGCGAGCTCGCGACGCATGCCACTCCCCCGCGGCTGGCTTCCCGTCGCGACGCGCCTCGGTTTCGGTTTCGAGCGCCTTGCACCGCAGTGCGACCTGGTGCACGCCGTCGCGCTCCCCGCTCCATTTCCGGCGCCACGCCGCGCGAGACTCTCTCTCGCGGTCTCTTCGCGACCGCAGGAGATCGAGGCGCTGCGCGCCGCGCACGTGCTCGTCACCTTCAGCACGCACGCGCGCGACGAACTCGCGCGAGCGAACTTCGATCCAGCTCACACGCTGGTCGTCCCCGTGGGCTGCGAGCACTTCGTGACGTCCCGCGCGCCGCGGGGCCATGTGCCGCGCGTGCTTGCGCTCGGACGCATCGACGAGGACCGCTCTCCTCTCGCGCTGCTCGCCGCGTGCGAGCGACTCCACGACATCGGTCAGCCCGTCGAGCTCACGTTCCTCGGGCGCGTGGGCGATGCCTACGACGAGCTGCGGGCACGCACCACGCGCAGCCGCATCTCCTCGCGCGTGCGCTTCGACTCCCAGCCCGACGATGCGAAAGTGCGCGCGGCGCTCGCGGGCCACGACGTGCTCGTCCAGCTCGCGCGCGAGGACTGGACGCCCGTGACGCCGCTCGAAGGTCTGGCCTGCGGCCTCGCGCTCGTGTCGTCGCGCCTTCCGGCTTACGAAGAAGCCCTCGGCACGTGCGCGCAATGGGTCGCCCCGAGCCCCACCGCGGAGGAGCTCGCCGGCGCCCTGGCGGTCGCGCTCGTACGCTCCCGCGAGCCGTCGCATGCGCAGTCGGCACAAGCACTCGTCGCCGGATTCCGCTGGGAACGCAACGCGGCATTGACGCTCGCGGGCTGGCGTTCCATCCTCGGCCTGCGATGAGCGCCCCCCTCTTCCACCTCGCCTTCCCCGTCACCGACATCGAGGCCACGCGTCGCTTCTTCGTCGACACGCTCGGCTGCAAGGTCGGCCGCAGCGCCCCGCGCTGGATCGACTTCGACTTCCACGGGCACCAGATCTCCGCGCACTTGGTCGACCAAGCGGTCGCGCGGGCCGAGACCAATCCCGTCGACGGCGACAACGTGCCCGTGCGGCACTTCGGCCTGATCCTCGAATGGGGTGCCTGGCACGCCCTCGCCGAGCGCCTGCGCGCGCGCGGGACGAGCTTCCTCATCGAGCCCCACATCCGCTTCAAGGGCGAGGTCGGCGAGCAGGCCACCATGTTCCTGTGCGACCCGAGCGGCAACGCCCTCGAGTTCAAGTCGTTCCAGGACCCCGCGCGCGTCTTCGCCACGTGAGCGCCGTGTTCGAGTTGAGTACGCGGACCCGCCTTGGGGCCGAATCCGCCGGAACGCCCCGCCCGTAGGGCTTGTCGCGGGGGTTCTGCCGTCCTACGACAGCGCCCGCGCGGTGCCCAGCACCCCGTTCCCACCGACCCCTTCAGGACCTGTCCCCGCCATGCTCAAGTTCGTCGCCCTCGGCGCCGTCGCCCTCGCCATCCCCTTCGCCTTCCGCGCCTCGGCCGTCCCGGCCGCCGCCGCTCCGGTCTCCGCCGCCGCCCCGTGGAAGGTCGACGCCGGCCACTCCAGCGTCGTGTTCCGCGTCAAGCACGTCGTCGCGCCGTTCTGGGGCCGCTTCGACAAGGTCGAAGGCGCGGTCGCCTGGGACGCCGCCAAGCCCGAGGCCTCCTCGGTCGAGCTCACCATCGACGCCGCGAGCGTCGACACCAACGACGGCAAGCGCGACGACCACCTGCGCGGCCCCGACTTCTTCAGCGCCAAGGAGTTCCCCAAGATGACCTTCAAGAGCACCAAGGTCGTCTCCAAGGGCGAAGGCAAGCTCGAGGCCACCGGCGAGTTCACCATGCGCGGCGTCACCAAGACGATCACCGTGCCGATCGAGATGACCGGCGAGGGCGAGTCGCCCTTCAAGGACACGCGCGCCGGCTTCGAGGCCATCTTCAACGTCCAGCGCAGCGACTACGGCGTGAAGGCCTACATCCCCACGATCGCCGACGACGTGCGCATCGTGGTCGCGCTCGAGTGCATCAAGGGCTGAGCGCTCTCGACGACCCTCTCCTGCCACGAGGCCCGCTCCCGGCGCACGTCGCCGCGGGCGGGCCTCCTGCGATCCGGCCGCAGGCTCGATCAGGCCCTCAGGGCACGCGCAGACGCACGGTCTCCTCGCGCCCGGCCTCGAGTTCGATCGTCACGCTCGCGGGCTTGTCCTCGCCCGGGAACGCGCGGTCGAGGGCGACGCGGTAGCGACCGCCGGCGAGCCCCGTGAAGCGCGCGCGCGCACGTCCATCGAGTCGCTGGGAACGCGGCCCGCTGCGCACGTTCTTGCCCTTCTCGTCGGCAACGCGCTGGGCCGTCACCTGCGCGCGCACGACGCGCCCGTCGTTGGCCTCGACCTCGACCAGCAGGATCGCGCCGCGCCGCAGCGTGAAGTCGACGCCCGCCTTCAGCTCGTCGGGAACGAGCTGGAACGCCTCCGACCGCGCGCCTTGGTACTCGGGATGGTCGACCGCCACCTGCAGCTCGACACCGTGCGGAACGCCTCGCAGCGCATAGTTCCCCAGCGCATCCGTGACGATGCGCGCATTTCCGCCCAGCGCGTTCCAGTTGCGCTGGTCCTTGTTGCGCGGATCGGGCTTGAGCTCGCCGAGCACGACACGCGCGCCCTCGATCGCGCGGCCGCTGGTGTCGCGCACGCTGCCCGTGACGGCCGAACCGGAGAGGCGCAGATCGTGCTCGCGATCGCGTCCCTCGAAGTCGAGGCGCTCGCTGTGCGGCAGGAGTCGCGCGGGGTGACGCACCGTGATCGTCCAGAGCCCCGCTCCGAGCCGCTGCACGAGGTAGCGTCCCTGCGCGTCGCTGCGCACGGTCACCTCGCGCACGTTGTCCCAGCGCCCCTGACCGCCGCCCCCGACCGGCTGAAAGAGCACGGTCGCGCCCGCGAGCGGTCGCCCCGCGTCGAGCACGCGACCGCTCAGGTCGCCGCGCGGCGTCGAGATGAGCGTGACCTCGGTGACGCGCTCCGGCGAGACCGTGATGGTGACCTTGGTCGCGTCGCGCTCGTTCGGATTGCGCGGCCCGCCGACGCGGTCCTCGAGCAGGGAGAACGCCGTCGAACCGGGCGTCAGGCGGTTGAAGGAGGCGATGCCCTCGGCATTCGACAGCTGGATGCGCCAGCCCGAGCGCATGCTCTCGGCCGTCGAGCCGACGTCGGGCACGCGCCACGTCGCGTTGACCGCCACGCCGGCCATGGGCGTACCCGCGGGATCGGTCACGCGCACGCGCGCCTCGGCTCCCGGATTGATGTACAGCTCCACCGCGGCCGAGTCGCGGGCCACGAAGCGCACCTCGACGAGCTCGGAGGCCGGCCAGTCGCGATGCGTCGCGCATGCGAGCCCTGTGGCGCCGAGGCTCGCGTACAAAGTCGCGTAGCCCTGCTCGTCGCTCTCGCGGCTGCGCACGCGAACCTGCTCGCCGGGCCGCGGCGGGTTCGTCGCCAGTTGCTCGAGCGTGCGAGTTCCGTCGTCGCCCGTGCGCAGCTCGGCCATCACGCGCACGCCGCGGATCGGCTCACCGGTGTCCGCTGACAGCACGCGAACGCGCAGCACCCCGAGCGGCTCCATCGACACAAGCCCGGCATCGGTCGTCGCCGCGGGCGCGAGAACGACCGGCGTCACGCGCGCGGGACGATACGCCTCGTGCGTCACGACCAGCGAGAGCAGGTCTCCGCTCGCTGGCAGCTGCGCCGCAGTCTCGCTCCACACGCCCTCGCCATCGTCGCGCGTGGTCGAGAGCACGCCGTAGTCGCGTCCATCTGCACTGCGCGCGACCAGCTTGCCGTCGAGCCCGCTGACCGGCTTGCCCGTGAGCGCATCGACGGGGCGGTGCAGCAGCACGGAAAACGGCTGGAGCTCGAAGTCCACGCTCGAACCATCGGTCACGATGTCGCGGCCGCTGCCCGCGACCTCGGTCCCGCCGCTGTCATCCTTCGTGCGGTGCCACACGACGCTGACGCGGTACGGCTCGTCCTTGCGCAGCCCGCCGAGCTCGAAGCTGCCGTCGGCATTGCAGCGCACACGGCGCGAGTTGTTCTCCGGCTCGCCGGGCGCGCGCTCGTACGAGCCCGTGTAGTTCGCCTGCACGGAGAAGCTGTCGTAGGCGGGCGTGCGAGCGCCGGGCCGCGCACTCACGCTGCCGCGCACCCACGCCGATGCCGCCATCTCGATCCGCACGCCGTGCACGACGTCGCCGGGCGCGCTGTCCTCGGCCCGCGCCACCGCGTCCGGGTGTCCATCGTGGTGAGCGAGCAACACCCACGGGCCAGAAGCGAGTCCGCCGAGGTCGAAGCGTCCGAGCTCGTCGCTCTTTCCCAGCAGGATTCCCGTGTTGCTCACGCGCTCGCGAAAGCTCGGAGTCTGCGTATCGAAGGGCCGCAGCAGCAGCGCGCCCGGGACTGGCGCGCCGGACGCGGACACGACGCTGCCCACGAGGCGCAGTCCCGGCTGCACGACGAGCTCCCCCACGTCGGTGTCCACGCTCTCGACCACGACGACACTGTCGACATCGAGCGGTGCCGCAGAGCTCGCGCGCACCGCGACGCGCGTGACGCCGGCGGCGACATCCTCCATCACGAAGCGTCCGTCGGCGTCCGTGCGAGCCTCGCGGCGCTTGCGCCAGCTCTCGCCCCACACCTCGGCCTCGAGCGGCAGGGCCGGCCCCGAGGCAGCCAGCGCCGCGTACACAAGCGCGCCTTCGACCGGCAGGGCGCTCGTGTCCACCACGCGCCCGCGCAGCTTCGTCGGCACCTTCGGCGGCGGAGGCGGCGGCGTGACCGCAGCTTCCGCGCGCTCGACATCGCTCGATTGGGCATCGGTCGCGAGCGGAGCCGCAGCCGCCTTGGCCGTCGCCGGAGTCGCCACGAGCTCGTCGAGGAACACCGGCTCGGCGACGGCCTCCTCCTCTCGCGCAAGGGGCGACGACTGCGCCTCCGCCGCGCTCCCGCTCCAACGCCACATCGCGAGCGAGAGCCCGAGCACTGCAAACAGCGCAAGCAGGAGAACGAGCGGGTTCTTCATGTCTGGAAACACGGGACGGCGACCAGCCCCACGTGGGCCGATCGCCGTCTCACGATACGCGCGAGGCCACCCGCAGGGGAGCCTCCGCGACAGGCCTTACGCGAGCGCCTTGAGGGCCGCCTTGACGGCCGCCATGTCGCGCGCCTCGCCGGTCTTGTCGGCGGCGTTGGCGGCGCAGAAGGCCACCTTGCCGTGCTTGTCGACGATCACCGTCGCGCGCATGCTGATGAAGCCCGCGGGGTGGATCAGGCCGTACTTGCCCGCGACGTCGAGCTTGACGTCGGCGAGCAGGTCGTGGGCCAGCTTGAACTGGCTGCGCCAGGCCTTGTGCGACCACGTGGAGTCGCGCGAGATGCCCACCACGACCGTGTTCGGGGCGTTGAGCGTCATGTCGCCGGCGACGGAGCAGTTGTCCTTCTCGCAGGTCGGGCTCCAGTCCAGCGGGTAGAACATCAGCACGACGTTCTTGCCCTTGTGGGCCGCGAGGCTCCAGTCCTTCTCATCTTGGGTCTTGAGGGTGAAATCCGGGGCAACGTCGCCAACCTTGAGCGCC
>CAITGX010000395.1 GCA_903892045.1 uncultured Planctomycetota bacterium
CGCGGCCCGAAGTTCCGGATCGCGCGCGTCGGCCAGCGTAGCGAGCGCCCGCGAGCGCTCGTCGGACTGCAGACGCTTGTCGAGCAAGGTCCGCCGGAGCTCCGCGAGCGAGCTCGCGTCTCCGAATGCCGCAGCGATCTCCGCGGCGGCCTTCGTTGCGCGAATCTCGCTTCCGAGCTCGATGCGCGCGCGCAGCGCCGGCCACTGCGCAGGCATCGCGAGCCCGCGTTGGTCGCGCAGCGCGGACGCGGCCACCTCGAGCTGCCAGGCCAGGGCCCACTCCTGCTCAGGCAACGAGAGATGTCGCACGAGTGCCTCGTGCAGGGCCGGGTCCGCAGCCGCACGGCGGACGACGTTGCGCCGCACGAGCTCGAGGCGCGCCCTCGAGAAGCTGCCGAGCGCCCGCGCCGGATCCGCACCGACCAGCGGCTCGACGCCATACCACACGAGGAACGGGATGTTCGGGTCGTCGTTGTCCTCCGCGTGCGCCGCGAGGTTCGCCGCGATGTCCCAACGCTGCTCCAGCGGCAGTCGCTGCAGGCCCGACGCGAGCTCACGCCGCACGATCGGCGATCCGTCGTTCGACGCGAGCGCCTCCAGCGCGGCCACAGTGTCGCCTTCGGCCGATCGGTCCTCGAGTGCGAAACGAACGCACCAGCCCCTCGTCCCTGCATTCGGGCTGGACATCAGCTCGCGCAGCTGCGACTCCGTCGCTACCCCGCTGCGATGCAGCGCCCACAGCAAGCGAAGTTCCTTTGCCGGCGACTGCGGCGGTTCCCGTCGCTGCCACCCGAACGGATCATGGAAGTTCAGCAGATCCAGCAGTTCGCGCGCAACCAGCGGCTCTCCGCGCTCTTGAAGCAGTCGACCGACTTGCCCTCGCGCCCAGCCCGGCCCCGCAAGGTAGTCACCAAGGAGCTCCGAGGTCGCGAAGTGACTCAGCTCGACCGGCCTCGGGCGCAAGTCGCCATACCGCAACCGATAGATGCGCCCGTTCGTGCGATCCCAGATGCCGGGCTCGGTCCAGTGGCAGGCCTGCTGGTCGTACCAGTCGATGAAGTAGACCGACCCGTCGGGGCCTTCCTGGAAGCTGATGCCGCGAAACCAGCGGTCGTTGGCGAGCAAGAGATCCGGCGCGTGCTTGCCGACGAAACCAGAGCCCTTCGGCTCGACCACATCGTGGTTGATGCGGTTGCCGTGAATGTTCTCGAAGAAGAGTCCACCGCGGTACTCCTCGGGGAACTGCTCACCCTTGTAGATCAGCAAGCCACAGTGCGCGTGCCCGCCGCCTGCGTCGGAGGAGCGGTGGTTTCCGTCGTGCGGACTCGCGCCGAGGTAGTGGCGATGGTCCGCGATCGTCTGGATTGCGTCGAACGTGTAGGGGTTGAAGTGGGCGCCCGCTTGGCGCTCGTAGCGACCGCCCTGCACGATGTGAAACAGGTGCGGGATGACGCAGGCCGTGACGAATGCCTCGCCGTTCTCGTCGAAGTCGACGCCCCACGGGTTGGACGTTCCGTGGGCAAAGACCTCGAACTCGTGCCGCGTCGGGTGGTAACGCCACACGCCCGCGTTGAGCGCCGTGCGCTGCTCCCTCGGAGTGCCCGGCTTGCCCACCAGCGAGTTCGTGAACACCCCATGGCAACCATAGAGCCAGCCATCGGGCCCCCACTTGAACGCGTTCAGCGTCTCGTGCGTGTCCTCGTAGCCCCAACCGTCGAGCAGCACCTGCGGCTCGCCATCCGGCACGAGATCGCCGTTGGAATCGGGCAGGAAGAGCAGGTACGGCGCCGCACCGACCCACACCCCACCAAAGCCGACCTCGAGTCCACTGACGAGGTTCAGTCCGCTGGCGAACACCGTGCGCTTCTCGAAGGAGCCGTCGTGGTCGGCGTCCTCGAACACGAGGATGTTGTCCTTGCCTTGGCCCTCGGGCGCGCGCACGGGATACGTGTCCGCCTCGGCGACCCACAGACGGCCGTTGTCGTCGATCGCGAGCGCAATCGGCTGGTGCACGTCGGGCTCGGCCGCAATCACGTCCACGTGGAAGCCCGCGGGCACCGTCATCACGGACGCGGCGGTCTTCGCATCGAGCCCCGCGTGCGGCACGGGATCCCACGGTCGGATCGCAGGCACGCCCTTCGGCAACTCGAAGCTGGGGCGCTCGGCATGAAAGCGGAAGTCATCGAAGTTGAGGTGCCCCCAGCCGCCCCGCTCCTCGTCGACGAGCCGAATGCGCACCTCCTGCCCGCGCAACCGCGAGAGATCCGCCACGGCGCGCTGCATCGACTCGAAGTCGGCGCCCGACGCCTTGAAGACCACGGAGCCCGTCGACTCGAGCACCAGCTCGACGCGCGTCGCCGGACTGCTCCCGCCGCCGATCAGGAAGCTCGCGAACGGCTGGTCCACTCGGATAGGGCTCGAAGTGAGCGTGCCGGTCGAGCTGTCGCCGAGCTGCTCGTATCCGCCGATCCAGCAGTCGCCCTCATGCAGACTCGGCTCGCGCCCGCGCGCCTTCACCGTGTCGCCGAAAACCGGCTGCAGGGCGAACGCGTCCCCATCCGCCGTCCAACCTCGCAAGTCGCCCGTCTCGAAGTCCAGCGTGGGCATCGTCGGTGCGACCGCTTCTCCTGCCGCGACGCGCTTTTGCACGAGCACGAACGCTCCGCGCTTGTTGCCGACGACGACATCCGGGAGTCCGTCGCCGGTCACGTCGCCGACCTGCACTTGCGTCCCCACGCCGCTCTGGTCGTCGACCAACTGCGCGACGAACTCGGCTTTCTGCGGCCCGCGCACGAGCCGGAACCAGTACACGCACGGCCGGATGTTGGGCTGCGGATCACCTTCGTGACCA
>CAITGX010000396.1 GCA_903892045.1 uncultured Planctomycetota bacterium
CGACGTGCGCGAGACCTGGCGCCTCTACAACAACACGAGCGCCATCTACGACCGCAAGATCCACGAGGGCCCCAAGTGGATGCGCGAGACCCTCGCGCAGATCGCCGGCTGGCGCCTCAAGAAGCAGCGCTACGGCTTCCCCCTCGAGCAGAAGCTGTTCGACATCTACGTGCGCGCCACCGGCCAGCTCGCCCCCGGCGGCCAAGACTACGTCCCCGCCGTCGACGCCTGAGGCGCCCGAGGCGCCTGCCCGCTGGCGCTGCGGCGGCGCGGGCCGGGGGTGCGGTGGTTGACAGGGAGAGGTTCGGAGTTGGAAGCTCTTCGCAGTGTGTGCTGAGCGGTGTCCCCCGCTTCCTCGCACTGCCATGAGCTCGCAAGACTCGCACTCTGGAGTGGATCGCGCGCGGGCGCTCTTCGAGCGCTTCGTGGCTGCGTGGCCGCAGGGTGGAGCGGGAGAGTTCGCCGCGTGGGCGGCGGAGCAGCCGGAGCTTGCGGGCCACGCGGCGCTGCGGGCGGAGGTCGAGCAGCTTGTCTTCGACCGCGAGCGCGGGCGGCGGGCCTTGGGCTTCTTTGGGCGCGGCGCAAGCCGCAAGGACTCGACGCGCGGCGCGGGTGACAGCGCGGGAGTCGCCTTCGCGCCCGGGCAGCGCATCGCGCAGTTCGAGCTGCGGCGCTTCCTCGCGCAGGGCGGCATGGGCGAGGTGTGGGAAGCGTACGACGCGGACCTGCGCCGGCCGGTGGCGCTCAAGTTCGTGCGGCCCGACCGCGTGGACTCGCGCTCGCTCGAGCGCTTCGAGCGCGAGGCGCGCGCGGGCGGACGGCTCGCGCACCCGAGCCTCGTGCGCACGCTGGCTTTCAATGGCTCCGGCAACCCGGCGTGGATCGCGCAGGAGCTGATCGAAGGCTCGTGGACGCTGAAGGACTTCCTCGACGAGCTGCGCGCGGAGGACAAGACGCCCGAGGGCTACTACCGGCGCGCAGCGGAGCTGGTGGCCGCGCTGGCCGAGGGGCTCGAGGCCGCGCACCAAGCCGGCGTGATCCACCGCGACATCAAGCCGCAGAACATCCTGATCGCGCCGGACGACAGCCCGAAGCTGACGGACTTCGGCCTGGCGCGCGTGAGCGACGACTCGTTCCTGTCGGTGACGGGCGAGTTCGCGGGTACGTACGCCTACATGAGCCCGGAGCAGGTGACGGCCAAGCGCATCGGGCTCGACCACCGTTCGGACATCTTCAGCCTAGGCGTGGTGCTCTACGAACTCTTGAGCCTCCGGCGGCCGTTCGAGGGCGACACGACGCACCAGATCAGCCAGAAGATCCTGTTCTTCGAGCCTCCGGAGCCGTCGAAGGTGCGCTCGCAGTGCCCGCGCGAGCTATCGATCATCTGCGGCAAGGCACTCGAGAAGGACCCCGATCGCCGCTATCCGACGATGGCGGAGTTCGCGGCGGACCTGCGGCGGCATCTCGCCGACGAACCGATCCACGCGCGCCCGCCGAGCACG
>CAITGX010000397.1 GCA_903892045.1 uncultured Planctomycetota bacterium
AAGTGCTCGAGGTCGATGCCGTGGCCGGTGACGACCTTCTTCGGGGTGTCGATGCGCAGCGACTCCTCGCTGGCCGTGAAGACGAGCTCGACGGCCTTCACGGCTCTCTCGAGCCGTCCGTCGACGGCACCGTGCGTGTACCAGAGAAACTCACGCGCACCCGCCTTCTTCGCGAGGCCAGTGGAGAGCAACGTGTAGCGCGGCACCATGTGCGCGAACACCGTGTCGAAGCCCTCTTCGAGCAGCGCCTCTCTCAGGTAGCGGCGGTTGCGCAGGTAGCGCCCGATCCAGCCCTTGCGGCCAATCTCCCGCACGTCGACGTTGGCAGGCAGTCCCTCGATGTTCCCCACCTCGAGCGCGAGCACGCGCACGCGCTCGCAGCGTCGCGCGAGACCTTCGATCCAGCGCGGTACGAAGCCGAGCACCGCGTCGTTCGCGTCGAGGACCTGCGTGAGGAACAAGAGCTTCACGTCGCTTGGCTCCGCGCCGCGAGCACGGCCTGGTAGAGCTGTTCCAGACGGGTGGCGAGCGCCTCCGCCGAGTGGCGCGACTGCGCTCGCATGCGCGCGCGCTGCCCCATGGCGATCGCTTGCGCGGGTGCGTCCAGCAGCTGAGCGAGCCCGTAAGCGAGCTCGTCGACGCTCGTTCCGAGATATCCCGTGCGTTCCTCCGCGATGATCTCCGCCACGCCGCCGACGCGCGTCGCGACGGCCGGCTTGGCCGCGGCGGCCGCTTCGATCAGCGCAACGGGCAAGCCCTCGTTCCGCGAAGTGAGCAACACCGCCGACAGGTCCGCGTAGAGCGGCGCGACGTCTTCCACGGCCCCGAGCATGTGCACGCGCTCGCCCAGCCCGGCTGGCAAGGAGCGGATGCGACGCTCGAGCATCCCGCGTTGGTCGCCGTCGCCGATGAACACGACCTGCAGCTGCGGATAGCGCTCGGCGAGCACCTCGAACACGTCGATGGCCCACTCGGGCCGCTTCACTTCCGCCAGCCTGCCGAGCACTCCGACGAGGACGGCCTCGGAACCGGCCTTCACTTGCGCCCGCAGCACGCCGTTCCCGCCACTCTGGGCTAGGAAGGGTTCGAGGTCGATTCCGGGGGGAATCACGACGACTTGCTCTTCGCGCGTCACCTCGAGGCGCACAAGGTCATCGGCGGTCGCGTGCGAGACCGCGACGATGCGATCGGTCTCGCGCGCGAGCTTGCGCTCGAGCGCCACGAGGCCCTTCGAAACCGTAGGGTGGAAGTAGCCTTCGAGCACGTGACCGTGGAAGGTGTGGACGCGGGGTAGAGACTTGTTCTTCCCGCTCGCCCAGCGCGCGAGCGCGCCGGCCTTGGACGCGTGCGTGTGCAGCACGTCGGGTCGGAACTCGGCGAGAGCGTCGCGCAGGAACGCGCGTGCTCGCAGGTCTCCCACGAGCGACCAACCGCGCGCGAGCCCCGGGACACGCACGACGTCGAGCCCGCGAGCCTGGGCGACAACGAACAGGTCACCTTCTCCGGGCTCCGGAGAGCCGACGAAGATGCGCACCTCGTGCCCGCGGCGCGCGAGCAGCGGGTCGCTCGCGAGCACCTGCCGAGCAGGGCCGCCGAGATTCAGCCGCGTGAGCACTCGAGCGATGCGCATGGACGGGAGTCTAGGGTGCGGCGGGGTCGGGTTCGACGCCGCGCGGGCCCGTCAGAGCAGCGTGAGGTGATACCCGACCAGCAGGGTGTAGGCCCCGGCCGCCGTCCAGATGCCCGCGCGCGCCAGCGGGAAGTTCTTGTGCAGCGTGAGCACCACGAGCGGCACGATGATCAGCAGTGACTTGGAGGCCACGAAGCCGATCCGCCCCGTGCCCAGCATCGCGTCCGCGACCGGGTTGAGCTCGATCCCGCCCGACTGCAGGTGCAGCAGCGTGAAGAAGCTGTCGAGGGAGTTCATGGCCGCGATCCACAGCATCGCGAACGCGAGCCTGCCGCTGTATTGGTCCACGAACGCGCCGTCGTTCTCGCCTTCCCTCCGTCCCCCGTTGCGACGCCGCCCGCCGAACAGCGTGTAACGGGAGAAGCGCGGTGTCGGTCGCTTGCGTCGATCGGGTCCGCGCGGACGCTCTCCGGCCGCGGGCGCGGCGGCCTGCGGCGCCGGCTCGGCGATCTTGGGGGAGAGTTCCGGCTGGGCCATGGCACGCTTGCGGGGCTTATCGGCTGCGTTGCCCCTCGGGGTGCAGCCGTGAGTACACGGCCAGCGTCTCCTCGATCATGCGCTCGAGCGCGAAGTTCTTTCGCACTCGCTCCCGCCCGGCGGCCCCCAGTGCCCTGCGCAGTCCGCCGTCGCTCGCGAGTCGCAGCATCGCAGCGGCCAGCGACTCGACGTTGGCCGGCGGGACCAGCAGGCCCGTGGCCCCCTCTTCGACGACCTCCGGCACGGCCGAGACGCGCGTTGCGAGCACCGGTAGGCCGGTGGCCATGGCCTCGAGGAACACGAGACCGAGTCCCTCCCAGAGCGAGCACATGACGAAGACGTCCGAGGCCGCAAGGACTTGCGGCACGTCGCGCCGGATGCCCGCGAAGATCGCGGGTCCATGCACTCCGAGCTCGCGCGCGAGCGCCTCGGCCCGCACGCGTCCGTCGCCGAACGGATCGTCCCCGACGAGCAGCAATCGCAGTCGACTTCCGCCCTGCTGTCCGCGAGCCTTCGCGAAGGCCCTGAGCAGGACGTCGTGCGCCTTCTGGGGCGCAAAACGCGCCACGCAGGTGAGCACGATCTCGTCGCTCTCGATTCCCAGCGAGCGCCGCAGCGCCTCGCGCTCGGCGGCCGGCGCGCTCGCCGCTTGCTCGAACGGCCGGGGATCGAGTCCGTAGTAGATGCGCGTCTGCCGCGCGAGCGGGATGCGCCCGTGGCGCTCGATGAAGCGGGCCACGTGGTCGGAGAGCGGGATCGTGCGCTGCGGAAGCCGTCCGACGACACCGTGCACGAGCGAGACGATCGGCCGGGTGAGCACTTGCTCGTCGTTGTGCTTGCTCGACACGAGGCCTGCGCGACGGCCCGCGAGCGTCGCGAGCACGGCGACTCCCATGTCGGCCTTCAGCAGGTGCGTGTGCACGACCGCAGCCCAGCGCAGGTTCTCGCGCAGGTCGCCGAAGAGGCCTGACACGAAGGAGACGCGTTCGACCCGCTCCGCACCGGCGCGCAGGAAGTCCGGCGCCAGCGTGCCCTGTCCCTTGAAGTACACCACGCGCACGGAGTGTCCGCGCTCGCATTGCCCGCGCACCTGCGCGAGCAGGTGCATCTCCGCACCTCCGACGTCGAGCGTCGTGATCGCGTGCAGGATCTTCATGCGAGCTCCCCATACACGCCGAGCAGGCCGTCCACCATGCGCTCGAGCGTGAACTCGGCCCGCACCTGCGCTTGGCCAGCCTTGCCGAGCGCGGCGCGCGAGACCGCGTCGAGCCGCAGCACTTCCGCGAGTCCCTGCGCGATGTCCATCGGCGCATCAGAACGGCACAGGCGCCCCGCTCGGCCGTCCCCGAGCAACGCTCGCGCGCCATCCACCGGAGTCGCCACGACCGGACGCGCGGCCGCCATGGCCTCGAGCGCGATGTAGGGCATGCCTTCCCAGCGCGATGGCAGGAGCAACGCATCGCAACTCGCCAGCAGCCGCGGAACGTCGTCACGCCAGCCGAGGAAGTGCACGCGCGACTCGACGCCCAGCTCGCGGGCGAAGGCGCGCAGGTCCGCTTCCGTGTCGCCGCTGCCCGCGAAGGCCAGATGAACGTTCGCGAGCATCGGCGTCGCCAGCGCTCGCAGCGCGAGGTCCTGGCCTTTGGCGACATTGAGCAGTCCGACCACGAGGGCGAGCGGCGCGTGCTGGGGCACGCCGAGCTCGCTCCTCTCGAGCGGAGTCGCGCGCTCGAACGGAGCCATGTCGATCCCGTTGCCGACCACGCGCACCTTGCTCGCGGGAATGAAGTCGGCGGACGCGAACGTGGCCGCCTCGTCGGCGCTGACGGCGATGAAGCGGTCCGTCTTGCGCGCGAGTTCCTTCTCGACCGTGCGGAAGAGCGAGCGAGAGAAGCTCGAGAACATTGCCCCAAACAGGAACGCGAAGGTGTGGGGCGTGTGGACTCGGGCTCCGATGCCCGTCGACCAGGACGCGAGCCTTCCGATGGCCCCAGCCTTGCTCGAGTGCGTGTGCACGATGTCCGGACGCAGTTCCTTCAGCGCCGCTCTCAGCGCGAGGACGTGCGCCACATCCCGGTGCGGCCGGATCGCGCGCACCATCGGCAGCTCGCGCACCGTGACGCCCTCGCGGTCGAGCAGCGCGAGGTCATCGCGGAAGCGGGGCTCGCGCAGGGCCGAGGCCACCAGCGTGACGCGCACTCCACGCGCGCGCAGCCCGCGGCAGGCATCGACGACGTGTCGGCGTGTTCCGCCGATCGTCGCCTCGATCACGTGCAGGACGTGCACCGCTCGACCGCTCAGTACGCGCCCGTGCCCTTCACCACCGCGAAGCCGGTCAGCGCGATGATGACCACGTCGAGCAGCAGCGACTGGTGCTCGATGTAGTAGATGTCGTACTCCATGTTCTCGTGGATCGCCTCGCCGCGCGCGTAGGAGATCTGCCACAGGCCCGTGAGGCCCGGCTTCACGCGCAGCCGCTCGCGCTCGAGCGGGCCGTAGCGCTCGACGATGAAGCCCATCTCGGGCCGCGGCCCGACGATCGACATCTCGCCCTTGAGCACGTTGATCAGCTGGGGCAGCTCGTCGAGGCTGTAGCGCCGCAGCCAGCGACCGATGGCCGTCAGTCGCGGGTCGTGGTGACTCTTGGGCTTGGGCGCGTCCCCGCTCTTCTCCACGAACATGGTGCGGAACTTGAGCATCTCGAACAGCTCGCCGTCCTTGCCCACGCGCTTCTGGCGGAAGAACACGGGGCCGGGCGACTCGCGCCGGATGAGGAACGCCGTGATGGCGAACAGGGGTGCGGTCAGCACGAGCGCCGTGATCGCCACCGCGAGGTCGAGCGCGCGCTTCGACGCGAGCTGCAGGAAGGTCGGGTTGCGATCCGGACGCGTGACGAGCGGGATCGAGTCGAGCGTCTCGATGCGCACCTTGTGCGAGAAGATGTGATAGAAGCGCGGCACGACGTGGTAGATCACGCCCTCGCGCTCGAGGGACTCGATCAGTCCCATGAGCTCGCGCTCGTCGGCCTCGGGGACGGCGACGAACACTTCGCTGATCTTGTGGCGCCGGATCAGGAACTCGAGTTCCTCCGCGACGCCGAGCACCTCGAAGCGGTCGATGCGCGTACCGACCTCTTCCTTGCGCTCGCTGACGAAGCCGAGCAGGTTGAGCCCGAGCGTCGGGACGAGCACGAACTTCTTCTGCAGCCGGCGCGCGGTGTCGCCGGTGCCGTAGATCAGCACGTTGCGATTGCCGACTCCGCGCCGGTGCAGCCACTGGATCACCTTGAACGAGCAGAAGCGGCTCGCGGTGGTCAGCACGCCGATCATGGCGAATGCGAGCAGCACGCCGATGCGCGAGAACTGCCACACGCCGCGCTCGTCGGTGATCTCGATGTTGACGAAGTTGTGCAGCGGGATCAGCAAGCGGTAGATGCCGTGCTCGGGCAGGCCTGTCGCCGTGCGCAGGAGCAGCAGCAACGCGTGGACCACGAGGAAGCTCGTCAGCGTCGACTTCGCGACCGCCTTGAACTCCTCGATGTTGAGCAGGCTCTTGAGCGGGCTGTACATGCCCGTCGCATGGAAGCTGACGAGGCTCACCGCCGCGGTGAGCAGGAACACCTCGCGATAGTGCGCGAACTCCGGGCCGGGCTGCCCGGCGAGCGCCTCGCGCAGCCTCCAGCCCATCCAACAGGCGAGCCATACGACGGCGAGGTCCACCAGCACCTGCACGGACAGGACCAGCGGCTCGAAGTTGCGGCGTACGAACGTGCCTGCGGCGCTCACGCGGCCCTCCCTGCTCGCGGGCGGCACCCAGCATGGACGGGGAGGAAGGGGGCGGACATCGTCGGCGCACGCGCCGGGGCGCGGCTTGGTCCTGAGCCGGAACGGCACAGGCGCTCGTGCGGAGAGGCTAGCGCGCGGGCGCGACGGGGGGCAATCGGTCGGGGGCTCACGGGAGGGACGAGCCGTCCAGCGACTGGAGCAGCTCCGGCACGGTATCGGCCGCCCGCCCGGCCTGCCTTGGGTAGTGCAGCCGGAAGGAAGCCGCGCCGAAGCCCGTGGCGCCATCGGTGACCGCCCTCAGGGCCGCCCAGGGCACGCCGGCGGTGCTGGCGACCGCCGCGACGGCCGCCGTCTCCATGTCGGCCACCGCAGGCCCGGCGAAGGCCCGCGCGAGCCTCAGACGGCGCCACAGGGACAGGACGGGCCGGTCGGCCGTCAGGAACCACCCCTCCGGGCCTGCCGCCACGCGCATCCACGCCGTCCGCAAGTGCGCGCAGGCCTCGACCTCCCGGCCCTCGCGCACGGCAAGGTCGGCCTGCACGGCGCGCTGGCAGTGCACCAGCGTCCCGGGGCCGAGCCCCCGTTTCAGGCCACCGCAGGTCCCCACCACCAGCAACCCGTCGCGCGCTCCCGCCCCGACCAGCGCGGCGGTCGCCTTGGCCGCGGCCACCTTGCCCACGCCGCTGACGCACGAGAGCAGACGGGTGTCCCCGAGCTGAACTTCGAGCAGCTCGAGCCCGAGGGCACGCTCGTGGAGCGCCGAGCGCTCGCGCAGCGTCCCGAGTTCCTCGCGCAGTGCGCACACGAGGCCAAAGGTCCGCGCCGGTGCCATGTTCCCATCATGGGGCGCCGTCGCTCTCGCGGCGAGCCCCTTGGCCACGCTCCCTGGTGCGGCTACAACCTCTTCCCCGTGGCCGCCTTCCACCGCAAGGGTCCCCTGCACGTCGCCGTGACCGGCGCCACCGGCTTCATCGGCCGCTACATGGTGCGTGCGCTCGTGGCGGCCGGCCACCGCGTGCGCGTGCTCGTTCGCCCCGGCCGCGAAGGCGCTCTCGAGCGCCCCGCCGGCGCTCCGCTCGAGGTCCACACCGGCGACCTCGTGGACGCCCGCTCCCTCGAGGGATTCCTCGCGGACATCGACCTGCTGATCCACATCGCCTCGGCGCACGACCACCTCGGCGACGAGCTGATGCAGAAGATCAACATCCAGGGCACCACGCACCTGCTCGACGCCGCGCGCCGCGAGGCGGCCAAGGACTTCCAGATCTGGATCGTGTCGTCGGCTGTGATCGGTGCGCCGGTCTACAGCTACTACCGCGACTCCAAGCGCGTGCAGGAGAAGCTCATCAAGGGCTCGGGCTTCGAGTGGGCGAGCTTCCGCCCCACGCTCGTCTACGGCGTCGGCGACTATCGCCACACCGCTCCGTTCCTGCGGCGTTGCGCGGCCCAGCGCGGCAGCTACTGGGTCCCCCACGACGGGCTCTCGAAGATCAACCCCGTGCACGTCGAGGACGCCGTCGACGCGGTCATGCGCTACTTCTCGTTCGAGCGCGGCATCGACTGCGTGTACGAGCTCGCGGGCCCGGCGGGCATCGCCTACAACGACTTCGTGGACCTCACGATCGCCGCCGCGGGCGGCAAGCTGCGCCGGCGCAACATCCCCAAGAAGTGGGCCGACCGGCTGATCTTCCTGAAGGGGCTCTTCACCGACAACACGGCCGACCGCCGTGCGAGCGCCTACTTCAACTTGCACCACGAGCACGACATCACGAACGCGAAGTTCGAGCTCGGCTGGGAGCCCCGCACCTACGCGCAGGGCATCCGCGAGGTCGCCGCCGGCGACTGGTGGCGTCGAGAGCCGCCCCAAGCCTAGAGACGGGCCGCAGGCTCGCGAGCACTTGCGCGCTCGGTGCTGGGTCGCGCTCGGTGCTCGGTGGTTGCAGGCGCGTCCGCTCCGGCGGCCGTTCGTGGGAGAGGGTCGATCGCAAGGTGCAGGGTGCTGTCCAGCGCCGCGCCCGACCCGACGTGCGCGGGGTGCCGCGGGCCGGAGGCGGCGTGCCGTCCGGCGCCCCGCGGCGTCCACGTTCGAGAGCTGGGCTGCGCGCCAAGCTGTGCGCCCGGCCCGACGCTGCCTCTCCGGACGTAGGCGGCGGCCTGACAGCGAAAAAGGCGATTTCTAGGAACTTTCAAAAAGGAAATCCCATCTGTCTAGCGGACGGTCCCCGTCGGCGTGGCCGCTCTCCGCGCCGCGCCCCGTCCGAACCGAGCTCTCGCACCACCATGAAGCCCCTCCTGCACGCTTCCCTGACCCTGCTCCTGCTCTCGCCCGCGGCCACAGCCCAGTCCATTGGTCAGGAGGTCTCGATCCGCCAGCACCTTGCCGACGGAGCCGAGTTCAGCTCCTCGCTGACCAGGCTGCTGCGCCACGGCCGCGACCTCTTCAGCGCCAACTGGACGACGCAGGAAGGCGCGGGGCGCCCCATGACGGATGGCACCGGTGGACCTCTGGCGGACCCGAGCTCGCCGCTCGTCGGAGCGCGCTCGTTCAACCGCATCTCGGGGCCCGACGCCAATTCCTGCGCGGCCTGCCACAACGCGCCCTTCGGTGCGCCGGGCGGCGGCGGTGACTTTGTCGGCGGCGTGTTCGTGCTCGGGCAGCGCTTCGACTTCGTGGACTTCGATCCCGCCGACATGACGCCGCTGCGCGGTCGCGTCGACGAGACCGGGCAGCCGGTCGCGCTCGACGACCTCGCGAACTTCCGGGCGAGCATCGGCATGTACGGCGCCGGCTACGTCGAGCTGCTCGCGCGCCAAATGACCGCGGAGCTGCAGGCGCGGCGCGATGCGCTCGCGCCGGGCGCGAGTGTCGCGCTCGTGGCGAAGGGCGTGTCGTTTGGCCAGCTCTCGCGCGCCGCGGACGGCAGCTACGACGCGAGCGCGGTCACGGGACTCAGCGCCGGCAGCGTCGCAACGCCCGGGGGCGCGAAGCCCAGTCTCGTGCTGAAGCCCTTCCATCAGGCCGGTGCGGTCACGACCCTGCGGCAGTTCTCGAACAACGCCTTCAACCACCATCACGGCATCCAGAGCGTCGAGCGCTTTGGTGTCGCCGATGTCGATGGCGACGGCTTCGCAGCGGAGATGACGACCGCGGACGTCACAGCGGTCACGCTCTTTCAGGCGACCTTGCCCGTTCCCGGTCGCGTCATCCCGAAGAATGCCGCAATCGAGGCCGCGATTCGCGCGGGCGAGGAGCTCTTCGTGTCGATCGGCTGCGCCACGTGCCACGTTCCGGAGTTGCCGCTCAGCACGAGCGTGTTCAGCGAGCCGAGCCCCTACAGCCCAGCCGGCAACCTCGCTCTCGGCGACGCCTACGTCGCCCAGCACGGCGTCTTCTCGGTCAACCTCAACAGCGATGACCTGCCCAAGCCGCGGCTCGCCTCGAGCAGCGGGGTGACGCGCGTCCCGGCCTTCACGGACCTCAAGCTGCACGACATCTGCGCCGGTCCGAACGACCCCAACCGCGAGTCGCTCGACATGCACGCTCCCGGCAACTCCGCCGCCTTCCGGGCGGGCAACACGAAGTTCGTGACGAAGAAGCTCTGGGGCTGCGCGAACGAGGCGCCGTACTTCCACCACGGGCGCTTCACGACGCTGCGCGAGGCGGTGCTCAACCACTTCGGCGAGGCCGATGCGTCGCGGCTGGGGTTCCTTGCGCTCGACAGCTACGGTCGCGATTGCGTGATCGAGTTCCTGAAGTCGCTGCAGGTGCTGCCTCCGGGCACGGAGCACCGCATCGTCGACGAGCGCGGCAAGCCGCGCAGCTGGCCGCCCTTCCCCGGCACGAACTAGCACGGCTCTCTCTTGGGGGCGTCTCGCGCGGCGGTTGCACCAAGCAGCGGGGTGCGGCCGCCGCGCACCCTTTCCGGGGCGTCGTGCCGCGCTCAGGCCCGCGCGCGGAACAGCGTGAAGTAGCGCGCGACCTTGCTGGCGAGGCGCAGCGGATGGCGCAGCTCGCGCACCAGCCGACGCGGCCGGCGGTAGAAGCGCCGATACGCCTCGCGGATCTTGGCCTCGATCTGCGCCGCACTCATGTGCTCGTTGCCCTCGAGCGCCTTGAAGCCGGTCATGGTCGCGTAGTCGAAGTCGCGCTCGCCCTTCAGCAGCTTGTAGAGCGGGGTGCCCGGGTAGGCGGTGACGGCGCAGAACTGCACCTGATCGGGGTCGCAGCGCTCGACGAGGCGCAGCGTGTCTTCGACCATCGCCGGCGTCTCCTCGGGGAAGCCGATCATGCAGAAGGCGCGCGTCTCGATGCCGAGCTCGCGCGCGTCGGCGAAGACCCGGACCGCTTGCTCGTGGTCGAGCAGCTTCGAGCCGCAGTGCTTGCGCTGGATCAGCTCGTTGCCCGACTCGACGCCGAGCGAGATGTGCACGCAGCCGGCCTTGGCCATCTTCTCGAGCAGCGGCCGGTCGAGCACCTTCACGGCCGTCTCGCACTGCCACTTCAGATCGAGCTTGCGTTCGAGGATCCCGTCGCAGATGGCGTGCACGCGATCCTTGCGCGTGGTGAAGATCGGGTCGCGGAACACGACGTGGTGCACGTGGTGCACGCGCACGATGTCCTCGAGCTCGCGCAGCACGCTCTCGGGGCTGCGGAAGCGGAAGCGCAGGCCCTGCGCGAGCGTGTAGCCGCAGAACGAGCAGTCGAGCGGGCAGCCGCGCGAGCTCTTCACCGTGGTGATCGGGCCTTCGATGCCTGGGAAGCGATACAGCTCGTTGCGCAAGAGGTGGCGCGCGGGGAGCGGCAGGCTGTCCAAGTCCTTGATCTTCTCGCGCTCGGGCTCGTGGACGAGCTCGCCGTCGGCGCGCTTCCACGTGATGCCCTCGACGCCCGCGAAGCCCTCCCCCGCCGCGACGCGGCGCGCGAGGTCGCGCACCGTGTGCTCGGGCTCGCCGCGCACGACGCAGTCGACGTTCTCCTGCGCGAAGATCTCGCCGGGCGTGAACGTCACCTGACTGCCGAGGATGGCGACGGGCACGCGCAGCTTCGCGCGCAGCTCGCGCGCGAGCGCGAGGTCGCGGTCGAGCGAGGTGCTCGAGCTGTCGAGCGCCACGAACGCGGGAGCGAGCGCCGTGACGGCGGCCAGCGTCTCCGCAGGCCCCTGCCCCAGCGCATCGGAGTCGTGGATCACGACCTCATGCCCTTCGGCCTCGAGCACGCTCGCCACGTGGGCGAGCTCGATCGGCGGATACAGCAGCCCGGGGTTGACCGCCATGCCGAAGCCGCCCATGAGCCCGCGGCTGACGCGGAACTCGCTCGGGGACGGCGGGCTGATGAGGACGATCTTCACGGGTTCGGGGGCCCGGGGCGGGGCCGAGGGGCCCCGTTGGATCGGCCAGCCCCCCTCCCGAACTCTACTCCCGGCGCAGTTCGCCGCCCAGTTGCGCGGCCTCGCGCTCGACGCGCTCGAGGAACTTCTTCACGTCGGACTCGTTCAGGGTGCGGTCCGGGGCCGAGAGGGTGACGTGCCACGCCAGTGAGCGCCGCCCGGCGCCGATGCGCTCGCCCTCGAAGACGTCGAAGAGCTCCAGCGCGGCCACGAGGCCCTTTCCACAGCGCTCCAGAGCGGCCTTGGCCTCCGCCGCGCCGCGCTCCGCGGGCAAGGCAAGGGCCACGTCGACCCGCGTCGCCGGGAACTGGGGCAGCGGCGAGTAGCGGCGCGCCCGGGGCGTGGCCGCGAGCAGCGCGTCGACCGACAGGCGGGCGAGCGCGACATCGCTCTCGATCTCGCCCGTGAGGCCGAGGGCGCGGGCCAGTCCCGGCTCGAGCGCGGCCACTTCCCCCACCAGCGTGTCCTGCGCGCCGATGCGCAGCGCGGTCGCGCGACCGGGGTGCGCCCAGCTCGCAGCGGCCTCGCAGCGCGACCAGACGCAGCCCTCGAGGCCCAGCGAGCGCACGAGATCCTCGACCACGCCCTGCAGCTCGGCGAGCGACGTGTCGTCGAAGCGTGCGTGGGCCTTGCGCGGCGGACGCGCGAGCACGAGCGCAACCTCGTGGCGCTCCTGCGGCTCGCCACCCTCGACCGGCTCGTAGCCCTTGCCGAGCTCGAACAGCCGCACGTCGGCGGCACGACGGCGGTTGGGCTCGATGAGCGGCAACAGGCTGACGACCACCGAGCGTCGCACGCGCGAGGCGCCCTCGGTGATCGGGTTCATGACTTCGACGTGCGGCGTGGCGAGCAGGCCGAGCTTCTCGACGGTCGTGTCGGGCACGAACGAGTAGCTGATCTGCTGGTGGAAGCGCGCGCTGCCCGCGAGCCGGTCCTCGATGCGGCGCACGAGGCGGCGGCGCTCGTCGCGCGGCGGCGGCACGAGGATGCCCGCGAGCGGGATCTCGGGGATGTTGCCGTAGCGGTAGATGCGGCCCACTTCCTCGACGAGGTCCTGCTCGATCGTGATGTCCTTGGTACCGCGGATCGAGGGCACGCGCACCGCGAGGGCGTCGCCGTCCTGAGTCACGCCGAAACCGAGGCGCACCAGGATGTCCGTGATCGCGGCATCGTCGAGATTGGCGCCGAGGAGCGTGCGCACGCGCTCGCCGCGCAGTCGGATCGTCCTGGCCGCGCTGGTCCACTTGCCGACGTCCGTCGCGGGCGCGCCGAGCTTCACCTCGGGCTGCTCGGCCTGCAGCAGGCGCACGAGGTGAGCGGCCGCGAGCGGGACGAGCTCCGGATCGAGCGTCTTCTCGAAACGCGCGGACGCGTCCGTGCGGAGTCCGAGGCGCGCCGAAGTGCGGCGCACGGTCGGCGCGTGGAACGCCGCGACCTCCAGCACGAGGTGCGACGTGTCGTCCGTCACCTTCGAGCCTTCCCCGCCCATGATGCCGGCGAGCGCCACGGGCTCGTCCCCGTTGCAGATGAGCAGATCCGAGTGCTCGAGCTTGCGCTCCACCTCGTCGAGCGTCTTGAGCGTCTCGCCTGCGCGCGCCTTGCGCACGACGATCCCTTGCGGGCCGATCTTGCGCGCATCGAACAGGTGGTTGGGTTGCCCGAGGTCGAGCATCACGAAGTTCGACAGGTCGACGAGCAGGTCGATCGGCCGCTGGCCCACCGCGAGCAGCAGGCTCTTCAGCCACAGCGGGCTGCGCGTCGCGCGCGCGCCCTCGACGCGCAGCGCCAGGTAGCGCGAGCACGCGTCGCTCTCGATGTGGACCGCGCACGGGGCGCCGCTGCCCGTGGCCGGGAGCGTGAGGTCGAGGGGCTTGAGCGGGCGGCGCAGGATCGCGGCGACTTCCGCGGCGATGCCGCGGTGGCCCCACAGGTCGGGCCGATGCGTGACCGACTTGTTGTCGATCTCGATCACCCAGTCCTCCATCCCGAGCGCCGCGCCGAGGCGCGCGCCGACGGTGAGGCCCTGCGGCAGCTCCCAGATGCCGTCGTGCTCGACGCCGAGGCCGAGCTCGCGCTCGGAGCAGATCATGCCGTTCGACTCGACGCCGCGGATCTTCGACTTCTTGATCTTGAAGTCGCCCGGCAGCGTGGTGCCCGCCGTCGCGACGGCGACGGTGAGGCCCGCGCGCACGTTGGGAGCGCCGCACACGATCTGCAGCGGTTCGCCCTGCCCGACGTCGACGCGGCACAGGGACAGCTTGTCGGCGTCCGGGTGCTTCTCGCGGTGCACGACGTGGCCCACGGTCACGTCGGAGAGGTGCGGCAGGAAGCTCTCGACGCCCTCGACCTCGGCGGTCGAGAGCGTGAGTTCCTTGGCGAGGTCCTTGGCCGTCGTACCCGAGAGGTCGACGTGCCGCGCGAGCCAGCGGTAGCTGATCTTCATGGCTAGAACTGCTCCAGGAAGCGCACGTCACCGGCGAGCAGGTGGCGCACGTCGTCGATGCCAAAGCGCAGCATCACCAGGCGTGAAAGACCGAGACCGAAGGCGAAGCCGGTCCACTGCTCGGGGTCGATGCCGCCGGACTTCAGCACGTTGGGGTGCACCATGCCGCAGGGCAGGAGCTCGATCCACGTCGAGCGCTTGCACACGCTGCAGCCCTCCGTGCAGAACGGGCAGCGCGCGTCGAGCTCGAACCCGGGCTCGACGAACGGGAAGTAACCGGGCCGCAGGCGGATCTCGATCTCGCGGCCGAAGATGCCGCGCAGCAAGGTCTTCATCGCGGCGATCAGGTGCCCGACCGAGACGTGCTTGCCGACCACGAGTCCTTCCATCTGGTGGAAGGTGTGCTCGTGGCTCGCGTCGAGCGCCTCGTTGCGGAACACCTTGCCGGGCACGATGGCGCGGAACGGAGGCTGCAGGCGGCGCATGGCACGCACCTGCACCGGCGACGTGTGCGTGCGCATCACGAGCCGCGGTGCGCCGGGCTGGGTCTTGACCCAGAACGTGTCCATCGTGTCGCGCGCGGGGTGGTCCGGCGAGATGTTGAGCGCGTCGAAGTTGAAGTGCTCGGTCTCGACCTCGGGGCCGTCGAGGATCGTCCAGCCCATCGAGGTGAACAGGTCCTCGAGCTCACGCGTGACCTGCGTGATCGGATGCAGGGAGCCGCAGGCCTGACGCGGCGGCGGCATGGTGGCGTCGAAGCCCGCGCCCGAGCGCTCCGCTTCGAGAGCCTTGGCGAGCGCGGCTTCCTTCTCCGCGGCCAGCGCCGCCTCGGCGGCCTGCTTGATCGCGTTGGCCTTCGAGCCCACGAGCCCGCGCGCTTCCTTGGGGAAGATGCGCATCGCGCCGAGGGGCACGGCGCTCGCTTCGAGCAGCACGGCCGGAGTGAGGGCATCGTCGGAGAGCGCGACGAAGCGCTCGAGACGCTCCCTCAGGGTGCGCGTGTCATCGCTCTCGGGCGCGCTCGAGAGCGCCGCGAGGATCTCGCCGAGGAGGGCTCGGACGGAAGCTGCGTCTTGGGTCATGTTCGCGTGGGACTGGCAGTACGGCGCGTCGTGTCGTGGCCGTCGGGCTCGACGGCAGAAACGACAACGGCCCGGAGGACCGGGCCGTCATCAGAACGAATCGAGCTTTCCCGTGCTACGGGAAGCGGCGCTCAGGCGTGCACGGCCGAGGCGCGGGCGCCCTTGGCCTCTTCGACGAGCTTGTCGAAGGCCAGCGGGTCGTGGATGGCGAGCTCGGCGAGCTGCTTGCGGTTCAGCACGATGCCGGCCTTGTTGAGGCCGTCGATGAACTGCGAGTAGGGCAGGCCGCGCATGCTGCACGCCGCGCCGATGCGCACGATCCACATGGAGCGGAAGTCGCGCTTCTTGAGGCGGCGGTGGGCCGTGGAGTAGGCCCAGGCGCGCGTCAGCGTTTCCGCGACGGTGCGCCACAGGCGGTGACGGCCGCCCCAATAGCCCTTGGCGAGCTTGAGACGGCGATTGCGCTTCTGACGACTGGGGGGACCGTAGGTTGAGCGGACCATGGGGCTACTTTCCGATCATGTTGCGCACGAGCTCAGACCAGGTCTTGTTGAGCACCATGCGACGGCGCAGGCGACGACCGGTCTCACCACTGAACGGAGCGTGGCCGTGACCACGGTCAGGGTGGCTGCACACGGCCTTGCCGTTCTTGGAGATACGGAAGCGCTTCTTGACGGCGCCTTTGGACTTCTGCTTGGGCATGAGGAGGATCTCCGGGGCGAACGCCCCTTGGAGTGTTTCGAGGGCCAAAGAGAGTAGCGAACCGGGCGGGCCATGCAAGCCCAAGGCCTCCCAAGCACCCGAAAAGCGAAAAAAAAGTGCCCCGGCCGCCCAAGGGGGCGCCGCGGGCACCGGGAGGCACGGGGCGCAAGGCCCCGGGCGCGGCTACTTGTGGGCGAGCAGCATGGTCATGCGCTTGCCGAGCAGCTTGGGCGGCGACTCGATCTTCGAGAGGTCGGCGAGCGCCTCCGCGACTTCGGCCATGACGCGGTGACCGTGCTCGGGGTGGTCCATCTGGCGTCCGCGGAACACGCACACCACCTGCACCTTGTGGCCCTCCTCGAGGAAGCCGCGTCCTTGCTTGATGCGGTAGTCGAGGTCGTGCTTGTCGATCATCGGGCGCACGCGCAGCTCCTTCAGGCCACCGGCGTGGCCCTTGCTGCCGCCCTTTTCCTTCTTCCGCTGCTCGTACTTGAACTTGCCGAAGTCGAGGATGCGGCACACCGGCGGCTCGGCCGTGGGCGAGACCTCGACGAGGTCAAGGCCCGCCTCTTCGGCGCGACGGCGCGCGTCGTCCGTGGCGACGATGCCGACCTGCTCCCCCTTCTCGTCGATCAGGCGAACCTGAGGGATGCGGATCTGGCGGTTGACTCGGAAGTTGCGGGACGACACGTAGCTCCTTGGTTACAGGCGGGAAGGCGAGGCGAGCGCGGAGGCTCGGATACGGGTGGAGAGGATACGCAGCGGGATCCGGCCGCGCTAGGAGGCCGGGTTCGCGGGGGCGGACGGGGTCGGGAGCACGCTGCGCACGTGCACCTCGGCGAGCTGCTCGGGATCGACCTGCGAGGGCGCGTCGCACATCAGGTCGACGGCCGAGGCGGTCTTGGGGAACGCGATCACCTCGCGGATGTTGTCGAGGCCCAAGGTGAGCGCGCTGGTGCGGTCGAGCCCGAGGGCGAAGCCCGCGTGCGGCGGGGCGCCCTGGGAGAGCGCCTCGACGAAGAAGCCGAACTTGCGCTGCTGCTCCTCGGGGCCGATGCCGAGCATCGAGAAGATCTTCTGCTGCACGTCGGCGCGGTGGATGCGCACGGAACCCGAGCCGAGCTCCCAGCCGTTGAGCACGAGGTCGTAGGCGCGGCTCGAGAGCTTGCCCAGATCCGGCTGCTTGCCTTCCATGGCCCCATCGAGGCTCCAGTCCTCGGGCGCGGTGAAGGGGTGGTGCGCCGAGAAGTAGCGGCCGGCATCCTCGTCCCACTCGAACAGCGGGAAGTGCGTGACCCACGTGAAGCGCCACTGGGCCGGATCCGTCGGGCCGCTCGGCTTGGGGATCAGGTCGAGGCGTCGCCCGAGCTGGTTGCGCAGCTCGCCGAGCACCTTGCGCGTGAGCGACTTGCGGTCGGCGATGAAGAGGCACGTGTCCCCTTCCGCGGCGCCCATGGCGGCCATCAGCGACGCGGCCGCTTCCGGCGTGGCGCAGAACTTCGCGAGCGGACCCGAGCCGCCGGCGGCGCCGGCCTTCCACCACGCGAGGCCCTTGGCACCGATGCCCTTGGCCACGCCTTCGAGCTCGGTGACGTCCTTGCGCGAGAGGTTGTGGGCCGCGGGGACTGTGATGCCCATCACACGGCCACCCGACTCGACGGCCGAGCGGAAGACCTGGAACTCGCACGCCTTGGCCCACGCGTCCGCGGCGTGCAGCTCGAGCCCGAAGCGCAGGTCGGGCTTGTCGACGCCGAAGCGCTCCATGGACTCCTCCCAGCGCATGCGCGGGAACGGGATCGAGAGCTCGATGCCCATGGCGTCCTTGAACGTGTCGCGCATCACCTTCTCCCAGGTGGCGAACACGTCCTCTTCCTCGACGAAGCTCATCTCCATGTCGAGCTGCGTGAACTCGAGCTGGCGATCCGCGCGCAGGTCCTCGTCGCGGAAGCAGCGCGCGACCTGGAAGTAGCGGTCGAGGCCCGCGACCATCAGGATCTGCTTGAAGATCTGCGGCGACTGCGGGAGCGCGTAGAACTCGCCCGGATGCACGCGGCTCGGCACGAGGAAGTCGCGCGCGCCTTCCGGCGTCGCCTTGGTGAGGATCGGCGTCTCGATCTCGAGGAATCCTTGGGCCTCGAAGGCGCGCCGCATGGCGTTGATGAAGCGCGAGCGGTGCGCGAGGTTGCGCTGCATCGCAGGACGGCGCAGGTCGATGTAGCGGTACTTGAGGCGCGTCTCGAGCGACGTCTCGGTCGAGCCCGAGAGGTCGATCGGCGGCGGCGGCGACGAGGACAGCACCTCGATCGCCTCGGCGATCACCTCGACGCCGCCGGTCGGCCGCTCGGTGTTGATCTGCGAACCCTCGCGCGCGCTGACCTTGCCGCGCACGCTGAGCACGAACTCGGGACCGAGCTTGACGGTCGCTCCGAGCGCCTCGGGGATCACCACTTGCGTCAGGCCGTAGCGGTCGCGCAGGTCGAGGAAGTAGATGCCGCCGAGGTTGCGACGGGCCTGCACCCAACCGTTGAGAGTGACGGTCGCGCCGACGTGAGTCGGGCGCAGCTCGCCGCAGGTGTGGGTCCGGCGCCAGGAAGGTCCTTGGGTCATGACGTAGCTCTCCGTCGACGAAAAAGGCCCGCCGCCGGCCCGCTCGCGGCGGCCGGGCGACAGGCCAACGCGCGCCCGAGGCGCGCAATGGACACGAGCGCGCTCGCGGCGCGCACTAGGAACGAACGCGCTCGCGCGCGTAGAGACCGAGCACGCGCAGGCGCGCGACGGCACGTCGCAGCGCCGCTTCCGCGCGCAGCACGTCGACCGCTTCTTGGCCGCCCTTGGGAGCCTTGAGGCGCGCGCGGGCGCGAGCCTCGGCTTCCTTGGCGCGCTTCTCGTCGATGTCCGCGGGCAGCTCGCCCGCCTCGCACACGACGCGCAGCGTGTTGTCCTTGACCTCGGCGAAGCCCTCGGACACGAACAGGGTCTTCTCGACCCCGCCTTCGGTGTACGCGAGCGGTCCGACGTCCACCGCGGCCACCATGTGGGCGTGCCGCGGCAGGATGCCGATCTGGCCATCGACGCCCGGGATGCGCACCGCGCTCGCCTGGATGTCGAGCACGATGCTGTCGGGCGTGATGACGCGCAGGGTGAGAGCGCCGGCCATGGTCCCTAGCCCGCCATCTTCTTGGCCTTGGCGATGGCCGTGTCGATGCTGCCGACCATGTAGAAGGCCTGCTCGGGGAGGGCGTCGTGCTTGCCGTCGACGATCTCCTTGAAGCCGCGCACGGTGTCCTCGCGGGACACGAACACGCCCGGCGTGCCCGTGAACTGCTCGGCCACGAAGAACGGCTGCGACAGGAAGCGCTGGATCTTGCGTGCGCGCGAGACCACGAGCTTGTCGTCGTCCGACAGTTCCTCGATGCCGAGGATGGCGATGATGTCCTTCAGGTCGTTGTAGCGCTGGAGCACCTGCTGGACCGAGCGGGCCACCTTGTAGTGCTCCTCGCCGACGACCTGCGGGTCGAGCATGCGCGAGGTCGACTTCAGCGGGTCGACCGCGGGGAAGATGCCGAGCTCGGCGATCTTGCGCTCGAGGATGATGGTCGAGTCGAGGTGCGCGAAGGTCGCGACCGGCGCCGGGTCGGTGATGTCGTCGGCCGGCACGTACACGGCCTGCATCGACGTGACCGAGCCGTCCTTGGTCGAGGTGATGCGCTCCTGGAGCGCACCCATCTCGCTCGCCATCGTGGGCTGGTAACCGACGGCCGAAGGCATGCGGCCGAGCATGGCCGACACTTCCGAGCCCGCCTGCACGAAGCGGAAGATGTTGTCGACGAAGAGCAGCACGTCCGTCTTGCGCACGTCGCGGAAGTACTCGGCCATGGTCAGGCCGGAGAGCGCCACGCGCAGGCGCGCGCCCGGCGGCTCGTTCATCTGACCGAAGACAAGCACGGCGTTGTCGATGACCGACTGCTGCTTGCCGTCCGGAGTCTTGTAGGTCGCCTCGCTCATCTCGAGCCAGAGGTCGTTGCCCTCGCGGGTGCGCTCGCCGACGCCGCAGAACACGCTGAAGCCGCCCTTCTCGACGGCCGTGATGCGGATCAGCTCCTGGATGAGCACCGTCTTGCCGACGCCTGCACCGCCGAAGAGGCCGATCTTGCCACCCTTCGCGAAGGGGCACAGCAGGTCGACGACCTTGAGGCCGGTCTCGAACACCTGGCTGATGGCCTCCTGGCGCTCGAAGGACGGCGCCGGGCGGTGGATCGGCCACGACTCCTGCGCGTTGACCTTGCCGCGGCCCGCGCTCTCGTCGAGCGCCACGCCGAGCAGGTTGAAGATGCGGCCCTTGCAGGCGTCACCCACCGGCACCTTGATCGGCGCGCCGGTGTCGATGGCCTTCATGCCGCGGCGGCAGCCGTCGGTGGAGGCCATGGCGACGCAGCGGGCGACGTCGTTGCCGAGGTGCTGGGCCACCTCGAGCATCATGTCGATGCCGGCCTTCTCGTCCTTCACGAGGATGGCGCTGTAGATGGCCGGGAGCTTGCCCGGGGGGAAGCGGACGTCGACGACGGCGCCGAAGATCTGCGCGACGGAGCCAATGTTGGCGGAAGCGGTCGTGGTCATGGGCGTGCTCTAGAGGTGGTCCTACTTGCCGCGCAGCGCTTCCGCGCCGCCGACGATGTCGAGGAGTTCCTTGGTGATGCCTTCTTGGCGCTTGCGGTTGTAGACCCCCTTCAGGAGGGCCTGCATGTCGGTGGCCGCGTCGGTGGCGTTCTTCATGGCCATGCGGCGGCTGGCGTACTCGGAGGTGATGGCCTCGAGCAGCGCGTTGAAGATGCGGGTCTCGAGGTAGCGCGGCACGAGCTTGTCGAGCAGCGCCTCCACCGAGGGCTCGAGGAGCACGTCGCTCGCGCCCGCCTGTTCGTCACCTTCGCCGGCGGCGGGCTTGACGGGCAGGAACGGGATCGTGGTCGGCACGTACTTCGCCATCGATTCGAAGGCGGTGTAGTGCACCAGCACCTCGCAGTACTGTCCGGAGAGGAAGGCCTCGAGCAGCGTCTTCGCGGTGAACTTCGCGAGGCGGTAGTCGATCTTCTCGAGCGGCGGATCGGCGAAGTAGCGCTCGATCGGCAGCCCGCGCTTCTGCAGGTACTGGTAGGCGCGCTTGCCGTACACGAAGAAGCGCACGTCGGTGCCCGGGTTGGCCTCGAGCCAGCTCTCGAGCGCGGCGAACAGCGCCGAGTTGTAGGCGCCGCACAGGCCGCGGTCCGAGCCGACCACGAGCATCGCCACCGCCTTGCCCTGCCCCGGCGCGAACACCGGGCGGCTCTGCAGCTTGTCCCCCATCGCGGCGGACATGCGGCCGAGCAGCTGGGCGATCTCCTGCGCGTAGGGGCGCGACGAGACGGCGCGGTCCTGGAACCGACGCAGCTTCGTCGTCGCCACCATTTCCATGGCGCGCGTGATCTGCTTGATGTTGCCCACGGACTTGATCCGTGAGCGCAAGTCGCGGAGGGAGGCCACGGGATCAGCCCTTCAGCTGCGCCTTGACCGTCGCGATGGCCTTGTCGAGCTTGGCCTTGGCGCCGTCGGACAGCGCCTTGGTGTCGACGATTTCCTTGCCGACCTCGGGGTGCGTGTCGGACATGTAGTTGAGGAACGCCTTCTCGAAGGCGCCGATCTTGGCCGTCGGGAAGTCGTCGAGCGCGCCCGAGGTGCCGGCGTGGATCAGCATGATCTGGTTCTCGACCGGGACCGGCACGTACTGGCCCTGCTTCAGGAGCTCGACCAGCTTCTCGCCGCGGGTCAGCGAGGCCTGCGTGGCCTTGTCGAGGTCCGAGCCGAACTGCGCGAAGGCCTGCAGCTCGCGGTACTGGGCGAGGTTGATGCGCAGGCCGCCGGCGATCTTCTTCATCGCGCCGATCTGGGCCGAGCCACCGACGCGCGACACCGAGATGCCGACGTTCACGGCCGGGCGAACGCCGGAGTTGAACAGGTTGGACTCGAGGAAGATCTGGCCGTCCGTGATCGAGATCACGTTGGTCGGGATGTAGGCCGAGACGTCGCCTTCCTGGGTCTCGACCACCGGCAGCGCCGTGATCGAGCCACCACCCGCCTTGTAGCGCGGGTTGATCTTCGGCGCGTCCTTGGAGAGCTTCGCGGCGCGCTCGAGCAAGCGGCTGTGGAGGTTGAACACGTCGCCCGGGAACGCTTCGCGGCCCGGCGGACGGCGCAGCAGCAGCATGACCTGACGGTAGGCGAGCGCCTGCTTGTACAGGTCGTCGTACATGATCACGACGTGGCGGCCTTCGTCGCGGAAGCGCTCGCCCATCGTGCAGCCGCCGTAGGCCGCGAGGTACTGCATCGAGGCCTCTTCCATGGCCGAGGCCGAGACCACGATCGTGTAGGGCATCGCGCCCGCCTTCTCGAGGCGGCGCACGACGTCGACCACCGTCGACTGCTTCTGGCCCATGGCCACGTAGATGCAGATCACCTGCTCGGGGTTCTTCGGGTCGCCCCCGCCGGTGAGCTTCTGGTTGATGATCGTGTCGATCAGGAGCGCCGTCTTGCCGGTCTGGCGGTCGCCGATGATCAGCTCGCGCTGGCCGCGGCCGATCGGGATCATGGCGTCGATGGCCTTGATGCCGGTCTGGAGCGGCTGCTTGACGGGCTCGCGCTCCACGACGTTCGGAGCCGGCTGCTCGATCGGCAGGTAGTCCGCCGCCGTCACCGCCAGCGGGCCCTTGCCGTCGAGCGGGTCGCCGAGCGCGTTCACGACGCGGCCGAGCAGCGAGTTGCCGGTCGGCACCGAGATGATGCGCCCGGTGGTCTTGACGAGGTCGCCCTCGCGGATCTTCGTGGCGTCGCCGAGGAGCACGCAGCCGACGTTGTCCTCCTCGAGCGACAGCGCGACACCGCGCACGCCGCCGGGGAACTCGATCAGCTCGTTCATCATGCAGTCGTCGAGGCCGTACACGCGGGCAACGCCGTCGCCCACCGAGAGCACGGAGCCGACCGACTGCATCGTCGTGTCACCCTTGTACGACTCGATCTCCTTCTTGAGGACCGAGGTCACTTCTGCGGGACGAAGTTCCATGTTCTGACTCAACTCTCTGGCTACGCGGGGAGCGTGGTGGATGGGCGTTTTCTACTAGACGCGCGCCGTGCGCAGGCGGCGCTCGAGACCCTCGAGGCGACCGAGGGCGGACTGATCGATCAGGCGGTTGTCGACGAACACGCGCACGCCGGCGATCAGCTCCGGGTTCGCGCGTTGCTGGAGGATCACTTCCTTGCCGAGCACGGACTTCACGGACACGGCGAGCTCCGCGAGCTCTCCCTGTCCGAGCGGTCGGGGCGACTCGACGATGCCTTCGACGGCGCCTCGATCGGCCAGCGCGCAGCGCCGGAACGCGTCCGGCAGGTCGCGCAGGACCTCGAGGCGACGCTTGGCGAGCAAGAGGCGCAGGAAGTTGGCGAACAGCGGATGGGCCTTGGCCGCGAGGGCCTCGACGCGCTTGCGCTTGTCCTCGTGGGGCACGCGCGCGTCGAACAGGTCGCCGTTGGCGAGCTCGCGAGGCAGCGCCTCGACGTTGGCGCCAACGCCGTCGAGAGCACCCTTTTCGCGGGCGAGCTCGAACAGTGCCGTCGCGTAGCGCGCGGTGACCTTGCCGATCTTCACTTCTTGACCGCCTTCAGCTTGCCGACCATGTCGGACACGAGACGACGGTCGTCGTCGGCGCCGACGTTGCGACCGAGCACCGCGCGGGCGCCGGCCATCGACAGGTCGACCACTTCCTCGCGGATCGCGGCCAGCGCCTTGTCGCGCTCGGCCTGGATCGTGGCGGTGGCCTCGGCGACCATGCGCTGGCTGCGCGTGCTCGCCTCCTCGGTGATCTGGCGCTCCACGGCCGTGGCGCGCTCGCGGGCTTCGGCGAGCAGCTTGGCGGCTTCGGCGCGAGCCTCGGCCAGCTTGCTCTCGACCTCGGCGCGGGCCTTGCCAGCTTCCTCGCGGGCCTTCTCGGCTTCCACGATGGCACGGCTGGCCAGCTCGTCGCGAGCCTCGAGCGCCTTGGCGATCGGCCCCATCACGACCTTCCACATGAAGGGAAGGGCGGCGAGGAAGATCACCCAAGTCCAAAGCATGCCGCCGAACCCCGCGGGGTCGAACGGATCGAGTCCGCCACCGCCGTGGGCCTGTTCGGCACCTTCGATAAGGAGCAGGTACATGATTTTGAACTCCAGCGTTCGAGGCTCGCGCGAGCCACCCACGACGGGTGCGCCCGCACCGGAATCACTTCATCTTGAGGGCGATCAGCAGCGTCACGACGACGGCGAACAGCGACACGCCTTCGATGAAGGCCGCGAGGATCAGCGAACCGCCCTTGATGTCGTTGGCGGCTTCCGGCTGGCGCGCGATGCCCTCGTTGGCCGAGGCGCCGATGCGCGAGATGCCGAGGCCGGCGCCGATGGCGGTGACGGCGGCGCCGATGGCGGCACCGAAGAACGCCCACTGGTTGCTGGCGGCTTCCTGGACGGCGACGAAGTCGAACGGGGTCATCATGGCAGAACTGGCTTTCTCGTTGAGTGTGGGAAAGGAAGTCGTGGGAAAGGAAACGAGCCCCGAGACCGTAGTGCCCGGGGTGGACGATGTGGGTCGGGCTAGTGCTCGGGGTGGACGCAGGCGCCGACGAAGATGATCGAGAGCATCGTGAAGATGTAGGCCTGCAAGAGCGCCACGAAGGTCTCGATGATCATGATGAACACGGCGAAGCCGACGGCGAGCGGCGCGGAGCCGTAGCCCGCGACGAGGTTCGCGCCCTTGTCCGCGAAGAACATGATCAGGCCCATGCAGGAGAGCACGATCAGGTGGCCGGCGGTCATGTTGGCGAACAGACGAATCGTGAGCGCGAAGGGCTTGACGAGCAGGCCGATCACTTCGATCACGAACATCAGGGGCCAAAGGGGCAGCGGGACGTGCGGAACGAGGTGCTTCCAGAAGGCGACCGGGCCCTGCACGGCCATGCCGCCGCCGATCATCGCCGCGAGCGTCAGGCCGGCGAGCGCGCCGGTGACCGCGATCGACGCCGTCGAGGTCGCCGAGTGCGGCAGGAGCCCGAAGACGTTCTGGAACATCACGAAGAAGAACACGCACAGGAAGTACGGCAGGAAGGGCGCACCGTGGTGCTTGCCCATCACGCCGAACACCATCTCGTCGCGGATGTAGAGCACGAAGCCCGCGAACATGCGCGTCACCGCGTCGCCTTGGCCCGTGCGGAGGTAGCCCGGGACGCCCGAGAAGCCGACCAGCACGAACAGCACGGCCGCGATCTGGAACACCTGCAGGTTGGTCAGCACCAGCATGTCGGTGTCGTGACCGGCCGAGTCCATGGTGAACAGCGCCGGGAGCCACGGTGCGTGGATGCCGACCGGGTGATGCTCGCCGTCGACGATGGCCGCCGGCTTCAAGTGCGCGAACAGCTGCTGGAAGACGTTGTCCTCGTGGTGGTGCTCCGCGAACAGGGTCGCGAAGGCACAGGCCGCGACGATGATCACGAGCATCGCGATGCCGCGAGGCGAGAGGAGGTAGCGGGTCACGGGGCAGTGCTCCGGGAGATGCTGCTGCGAGGCATGCGCTGCAGGCGCAGGTGACCGAGCGAGCTCGAGAGCATCGCCCACACCACCGTCGCCGCGAAACCGAGCAGGTACGCGGACCAGTCGAAGCGCTCGCCGACCACGTCGACGAAGCGCAGGCACAGGGCGCCGAGGCTCAGGAGGGCGAGCTTGGCGAGGAAGGTCAGCACGAAGCCGTCGAGCACGTTGCGGCCGCCCTTGGCGATCGCGCGCGCGCTCCACGCCACGCCCAGCGCCGACACCCCCGTGGCCGCCAGCACGCCGAGCATCGCTCCGGCCCCTACCGCGCCGCCCAGCTGCCAGCTCACGAGCGCGCCGACCGGTAGTCCGGCGGCGAGCAGGAGGTAGGACAGGCGGGCGTTCATGGGATGGGCTGGGGTGGGCTTGCTTCGGGCAGTCGCGGCGGCAGCTTGGCGGGCGGCTCGCAGGCCGCCTCCATCGCTGCGTTCAGGAGAGTCGATGCGTTCAGGCGAGCGCCGGATGGAGAGGCTCGGGAGGCGTGCTCCCTAGCGCATTCGCGGTCCCTTGCTCGCTCGGGGCCCGCCACCGAGGCGCGCGATGAGCGAGTACATCGCTCCCGCGGCTCCAGTGAGGATGCCACCGATCATCAGCCACGGTTCCGTGCCGAGCTTTCCGTCGAGCCACCAGCCGAGCGCTCCGCAGGCGAGGAAGGTCAACGCGAACTGCAACCCCGCGCCCGCGTACTTCATGTACTGCGGATCGGCGGGCCCTCGGGGCGCGCGCGGCGCTTGCGGGGAGTCGTGGTCCACGTCGTGAACGCGCCGCGCGCCAACAGCTGGCACGAGCACGCTTCCTTCGTCGTCTGTGTTGGTGGAGAGCGCTCGGGCGGGAGCGTCGCACGGGGAGCGTGGACCGACTCGCGACCGAGTCCCTTCCGCTTCACGGGTCGCGCGCGGCGGCCCGTTCGACTTCGGGGCCAAGGAGG
>CAITGX010000398.1 GCA_903892045.1 uncultured Planctomycetota bacterium
CCTGCGTCGGCTCTCGTGCCCAGCCAGCTCGTCCAGCAGCCGCCGCTCGCGCTCCGAGAGCACTTCCGGCAGGTCGAGCTCGAGGCGCACGTAGGCGTCCCCGTGGCCGCCCCGGCCATCGGCGAGCCCCTGTCCCCGCAGTCGCAGTCGCCGTCCGTTGCGCGTCTCGGGCGGGACGGTGACGGTCGCCATGCCACGCGCCGTGCGGACGTCGAGGCGCGTGCCGACATGGGCGTCCCACGGCGTCACCGTGCCCCGCGCCTCGAGGGCGCCATCGACGAGCGAGAAGCGCTCGTCATCGGCGAGCCGCAGGCGCAGCAGCAGGTCTCCGGCCTCCGCTCCGCCTTCTCCCGGCTCCCCGAGCCCCCGCAGGCGCAGCGCCATGCCGTCGCGGACCTCGGCGGGGATGCGCAGGTCGACGTGGCGGGAGCGGTGCACGCGGGCGAGCCCGGCGCAGGTCGGGCAGGTGTGGTGACCGAGGGAGCCTTCCCCGGAGCAAGTGGGGCAGTCGGTCGTCCCGGGCAGCTCGAAGGCGTGCACGCCACCCTCGAGAGCCAGTCCGATGGGCAGCACGAGCTCGGCCTCGACATCGCCGCCGCGGCGCTGGCGCGGCCGGTGCGCTCGGGAGCGGAACTCCTGCGCGTACTGCTCGCCGAACATGGAGCGGAAGAAGTCCGAGAAGCCCTCGCCCTGCCCGAACAGGTCCTCGAAGTCCCGTCCGGCCGCTTCACGGCGGCCCGACGGGGGCGTGAACTCCTGCCCGGCCTCCCAGTCCTTGCCGAAGCGGTCGTACTTGGCGCGCTTCGCCGGGTCGGAGAGCACCTCGTAGGCCTCGTTGAGCTCCTTGAAGCGCGCCTCGGCCCGCGCGCGCTCCGCGCCCTGATGACGGTCGGGGTGCCACTCGAGTGCGAGCTTGCGGTAGGCCTTCTTGAGCGCGGCGGCGTCGACGTCCCGCGCCACGCCGAGCACCTCGTAGTAGTCGCGGAACTTCATCGCGGCCTCCTCGCAGGGAACCTAGGACGCGCGGCGCGAGCTCCCAATCCGCTGCCAGCGCCGCTTCCGAAAGCGGGTCGGCCCCGCTTCGCACTCGTTGTCGCGGAAGCGGGAACTTCTGTCCGGCCGGTGGAAGCGCCTCTCGCCGCTTGGCATAAGGTCTGGCGCCGGCGCGAGCCGATGCGCGCCCCCTGCGAGACGTCCCATGGCAACCACGAACCCCGCCGCGTCGCCCTCCGAGCCGAAGAAGCCCAACATCGTGCGCCGGCTCTACAACTGGGTGCTCTCGTGGGCCGAGACGCCCTACGGCACGCCGGCCCTGTTCGTGATCTCGTTCGTGGAGAGCTCGTTCTTCCCGATCCCGCCCGACGTGCTGCAGATCGCGCTCTCGGTGGCGCGCCCCAAGCGCGCGTTCTTCTACGCGGCGGTCTCCGTGGTCGCGTCCGTGCTCGGTGGCATCGCCGGCTGGTGGATCGGCACGACGCTGTGGGACTCGGTCTCGTCGTTCTTCTTTGAGTACGTGCCGGGCTTCACGCCGGACAACTACGCGCTGGTCGAGCGCAAGTACAACGAGCACGCCTTCCTCGCGATCTTCACGGCGGCCTTCACGCCCATCCCGTACAAGGTGTTCACCATCGCGTCCGGCGTGTTCGACGTCGCGCTCTCGACGCTCATCTTCGCCTCGATCCTCGGCCGCGGCGGGCGCTTCTTCCTCGTGGCGAGCGCGATCTTCTTCTTCGGGCCGACGGTCAAGACCTGGCTCGAGAAGTACTTCGAGCTCGCCACGCTGGTGCTGCTCGTGGTCGGCGCGCTCGGCTTCCTGGCCATCAAGTACATGCTCTGAGCGAGCCCGCGCGTGCGCGAGCTCGCGCGCCGCGCTACACATGGAGGGCATGAGCCTGCCCCTCCTCGCGCTCTCGTTTCTCGCGCTGTTGTTCGCCGGTTACGCGTTCTACGGACGCTTCCTCGCCCGGCGACTGGGCCTCGACGACGCGCGCGCGACGCCCGCCCACGCGCGCGCGGACGGCGTGGACTACGTGGCGACGCCGCGCTTCTACCTGTTCGCCCAGCACTTCTCGGCCATCGCCGCCGCTGGCCCGATCGCGGGTCCGATCCTCGCCTGCCAGCAGTTCGGCTGGCTGCCCTGCCTCCTGTGGATCGGCTTCGGCGTGGTGTTCATCGGCGCGATGCACGACTTCTCGAGCCTCGTCGCGAGCCTGCGCCACGACGGCTGCTCGATCGCGGAGATCGCGCGCATGCGCCTCGGCACGCCGGCCGGCCGCGCCTTCATGGCCTTCATCTGGCTCTCGCTCATCTACGTGATCGTCGCCTTCGCCGACATCACCGCCGGCAGCTTCGTCAGCGGCACGGAAGAGCTCGAGGGCACGGGCGTGGCGTTCAATGCCGGCGGCGCGGTCGCGGCGGCGAGCGTGCTCTACCTCGGACTCGCGATCGTGATGGGCCTCGTGCAGAAGCTCCTCTCGCCGCCCTTGTGGCTCGTGACGCTGATCTTCGTGCCCGCGACGTTCGCGCTCTCGTGGCTCGGAACCGAGATCTCGACGTGGCTCGTGTTCGACGCGCGCACGTGGGGCCTCCTGATCCTTGGCTACTGCCTGCTCGCGTCGGTGACGCCGGTGTGGGCCCTGCTCCAGCCGCGCGGCTACCTCGGTGGGTTCGTGCTCTACAGCGCGCTCGCGATCGGCGTGATCGGCGTGCTGTTCGGCGGCTACGAGCTGCAGCAGCCAGCCTTCACGACCTTCGACACGGGCAAGGCGGGCGGGCAGCTGTTCCCGTTCCTGTTCGTCACGATCGCCTGCGGCGCGTGCTCGGGCTTCCACGGTCTCGTGTGCAGCGGCACGACCTCGAAGCAGATCGACCGCGAGTCGCACGCGCACACGGTTGGCTATGGCGCGATGCTCGCCGAGGCCTTCGTCGCGCTGATCGCGCTCGTCACGGTCGCGATCTGCACCAGCGAGCAGCTCGCCGGCAAGAAGCCGGGCGCGATCTACGGCCAGGGCATCGGCGACTTCCTCACGCTGCTGATCGGGCCGGAAAACCGCACCTTCGCCATCACCTTCGGCGCGATGGCGTTCTCGACCTTCGTGTTCGACACGCTCGACGTCGCCACGCGCCTCGGCCGCTACCTCGTGCAGGAGCTCCTCGGGCTGAAGGGTATCGCCGGCGCGACGCTCGGCACGGTCGCGACGCTCGGTCCGGCGGCGCTGTTCCTCTACACCAGCGAGGGCGGCGCCTACATGCGCTTCTGGAGCGTGTTCGGTGCATCGAACCAGCTGCTCGCGGCGCTCACGTTGCTCTCGATCGCGGTCTGGCTGCGCAAGGAAGGGCGCGGGAACCTGTTCGTGGTGATCCCGCTGGCGTTCCTGCTGGTCGTGACCCTGTGGGCGCTGCTCTCTCAGGCGAGCTCGAGCTTCGCGGCGAGCCAGGGCTGGGACGCCTCGCGCGCCAACGGCGTAGTGGCCCTCGTGCTGGTCGGGCTCGCGCTGTTCCTGATCGTGCGCGCGGTCACCGAGCTGCGCCGCGCGCGACCCGCGCAGGGCTAGCGCTCCTCGACCTCGAAGCCCGGGCCGCCCGGCGGCAGCAGCGCGTGCACGCGCTCGCGCAGGTGCGGCGGCAGGCGTCGGTCGAGCGCGCGCTCGATCTGGTACGGCTGGTAGCGCGACGAGAAGTGCGTGAAGAGCAGCGCCTCGTTCTCGAACAGGTCCGCGCGCTCGGCGATCTCGTCCAAGTGCACGTGGCCCTTCGAGCGCGCCTTCTCGACGCTGACGCGCTCGTCGACGAAGGTGACCTCGATCACGAGCAGGCGCGCCTTGCGCACGACCTCCTCACGGTCGACCACGTCGGCCAGCGTGTCGCCCGTGAACGCGATCTCGGGGATCTCGGTCCAGTCGTAGAGTTCATCGCCGAGCCGCTCACCGAGCTCGCGCAGCTCCGCGCTCGATCGCCCGAGGTAGCCGACCTTCAGCTTGCGCTGGCGCCGCCACAGGCCGTAGCCCTGGCACGGCACGCGGTGGGGGGAGCGGAACGGCCGCGCGAGCAGCTTGCACGGCAGCTCGAGCTCCTCGCCGATCCCGAGCGGCGTGACCGAGTGCCGCATCGAGCCGCGATCGAGCCGCCGCCAGGTCTCGAACAGCGCCACGAAGTCGTCCGCGTTCTCGCGCGGCACGACGTAGTTCGGCGGCGGCATGTTGCGCAGCTCGCGCGTCGACGCGTGCCACGCCACCCCGCCCATGTGGTCCATGTGCGCGTGGGTGAAGAGCACCGTCGGCCGCAGCACCGCCGCGTCCGGGCAACGCCCGAGGTCGAAGCACAGCTTGAGCTCGGGGAAATCGATGCACGTCTCGACCCCCCCGATCGAAATCCCGTCCAGCAGGTGCCCCGCGAGCCTCGGCATGCTCCAAGGTTAGCGCCCCCCCCGGCCTCGAGGCGGATTTGCCCGTCAGCGCGAGCGGCGCGGCCCCAGTTGCCGTTGGAGAGGACGGTCGCCTGCCGTCTCCGTCCCTCCGACTTGAGCCCCACACCATGCAAAGCACGCCCCTGCGCTCGTCCCTCGTCCTCGCCGCTTGCCTCGGCCTTGCCTCGCTGGCGGCGGCTCAGGCACAGCCGAACTGCACGGACGGCTTCGAGTCCGGTGTCCTGCCGGCCGGCTGGAGCGCGCTGGGCAGCTCCGGCGTCAGCACCGGAGCCGCGATCGCGGCGCCCTACGAGGGCGCGCGCCACTTCGCGCTGACGAGCGGCGGACTCGCGTGGGGGTCTTTCTTGCCGGGCGTCGTTGGATTTAGCGTGGACTTGCCCGCCGTCGCGGGCTTTCTCGGGGTGCCCGAGCCCACGATCGAGGGCATCGTCCCGGGCGTGACGTTCTACGGATCCGCAGCCAAGTTCGATGTGCAGGTGGAGGCCGGCGACACGCTGGCCTTCCGCTGGAATTTCTTCAGCTACGAGTCTCCGGGCGAGCCCCTGTTTCGCGATTTCGCAGCAGTCACCATCGCGAGCGCTGGCGGCGTCGTGCGGCAGCTGCTCGCAGACACCGTCGGCGGCGCGCTCACCCCGCTCCCGATCTTTGGTGCCGCGGGCACTGGCTACCGCACCTACAGCTACACCTTCCCTCAGGCCGGCAGCTACACGGTCGGTGTCTCGGTCTACGACGTCGGCGACGGTCTCAACGAGTCGGGGCTGCTCGTGGACTTCGTCGATGCGCCGGGCGCCGATGCGGACGGCGACAACTTCGCGGACTGCAACGACGGCTGTCCCGGCGACCCCCTGAAGGCGGCCCCCGGCGCCTGTGGCTGCGGAGTTCCGGACGTCGCGGCGAGCTATTACAGGGACGTCGACGGCGACGGGTTCGGAGTCGCTTCGGACACGCTGAGTGGATTCACCTGCGCTCCGCCCGCTGGCTACGTGACGGTCGCCGGGGACTGCGACGATACGCGCGCCAGCGTGTATCCCGGAGCGCCCGAGACGTTCAACGGGCTGGACGATGACTGCGACGGACTCCCCGACAATGGCCTCGCCTACGCCTCGCGCGTGAGCGTCAGCTCGCTCGGGGCGCAGTGCAATGGCGAGAGTCGCGCGCCCATGGTGACGGACGACGGCAATCTGGTCGCGTTCAAGAGCCTCGGGACCAACCTCGTGCCGTTTGACACCAACGGCCAGGGCGATCTCTTCATCCGCGACCTGCGCACGAACGTGACCGAGATGCTGAGCGTGTCGTCGACGGGCGCGCTCGGGAACGGCGAGAGCTACCACCCCGCGCCGAGCGCGGACGGCCGCTTCGTCGCCTTCTTCACGGTCGCCTCGAACCTCGTCTCCGGCGACACCAACGCCAAGCTCGACGTGCTGCTGCGCGATCGCCAGACCGGCGCCACGACGCTCGTCAGCAAGTCGACCGTCAACGGTGTCGGCAATGGCGACAGCAGCTACCCGTCGATCTCGTTCGACGGCAACTTCGTCGGCTTCCAGAGCACCTCGAGCAACCTCGTCACCGGCGACACGAACGGCCGCTCGGACGCCTTCGTGCGCAACATGGCGCTCAACACGACCACGCTCGCGAGCGTCGGCTTCTCGGGCGGACAGTCGAACGGCAATTCCACCGAGGTCATGATCGCGGGGAACGGCCGCTACGTGGTGTTCGCGAGCGACGCCACGAACCTCGTGGCCGGCGACACCAACAACTCGCGCGACATTTTCGTGCGCGACCTGCAGCTCAACACGACCGTGCGCGTCTCGGTCTCGTCGGCTGGCGCGCAGGGCAACGAAGGCTCCGACCGCCCGTGGATCTCCGCAGACGGACGATTCGTGGTATTCGACAGCACGGCGAGCACGCTCGTCTCCGGTGACACGAACAATGCGATGGACGTGTTCCTGCACGACCTCTCCAACTCGACGACGATCGCTGTCACCCAAGGCAACGGCGCGAGCACGGAAGCCGTGATTTCGAGCGACGGTGGCACGGTGGTCTTCCACAGTGCTGCCTCCAACCTCGTCGCGGGTGACACGAACCTCCAAGACGATGTGTTCGCCTGGTACCGAGCGAGCGGTCGCACCGTGCGCGTCAGCGTCAGTGCGTCCGGCCAGCAGGGCAACGGACACAGCCGCTCACCGTGGGTTTCCGCCCAGAGCCGCGTGATCGTCTATCGCAGCGACGCGAACAATCTGGTCGCGCTCGACACGAACGCCGCCGGAGACTGCTTCGCGAACGTGCCGTCGCAGACGTTCTTCCTCGACGCGGATGGTGACACGTTTGGCACGCCGCTCATTTCGATCGTGGCTGCGACGCAGCCCGCCGGATACCAGACCAACGCGCTCGACTGCAATGACGCGAGCGCGGCCGTGCGACCGGGAGCACCGGAGATCTGCGACGGCCTCGACAACGACTGCAGCGGCGTCGTCGACGACGGGTTCCTCTCCACGTACTGCACGGCGGGAACCACCGTCGCGGGCTGCGTCCCAGCGATCTCCGGCGTCGGAACGCCCAGTTCCGTCGCGGGAAGCGGTTTCCAGATCGTGGTCAACAACGTCCCGAGCCAGAAGGTCGGGCTCGTGTTCTATGGCTTGAGCCCGATCCCGCAGCCTCAGCCTTGGGCCTTCGGCAGCTCGAGCTACCTGTGCATCTTCTATCCCATCGCGCGCACGGGCGCGGTCAACTCCGGGGGCTCGTCGGGGCCTTGCAGTGGCACGCTCCAGATCGACTTCAACCAGTTCATGGCCGCGAATCCGAATGCTGTCGGGGCACCCTTCCATGCCGGGCAGGTGCTCTATTCCCAGGGCTGGTTCCGCGACCCTGGCGCAGCGAAACAGACCAACCTGAGCGACGGGCTGCGCTTCACGCTGTGCCAGTAAGCGGGGGGCGAAGGCGGCTACCTCATGCGGCCGGGTGTCCGAGCCGGACACCTCGCCGCGTCAGTTTCTCGGATGCGGCCGCGTCACAAACCCGATCGGAACCTTGCGTGGGGCGCGCGGTTCGTACCATGTGCCCGCACACTGCCGCCCCGGCCGGGGTGGGTCCCAACGAGGAGAAACCTGATGAACGTCCGCAATTGGTCTGTCGCCGCGCTCGGGCTCGCCGCCTTCGCGCTGGTCGAGCTCCGCACCGACTACACCGCCGAGCGCAGCCTGAGCTACACGAGCTCCATGGAGATGGAGATGGAGACCACCTCCATGCGCATGGAGCGCGACGGCCAGCCCGTCGAGATCCCCGGCGGCGGGGGCGGCATGGCGATGGGCGAGGCGAGCGAGGTCACGTGGACCGACAAGGTGCTCGAGCACAAGGATGGCAAGCCGACCAAGGTCAAGCGTACCTTCGGTGACTTCGAGGGCTCCTCCTCGATGACCATGGGCGGCGAGGAGCAGACGCGCGAGCGCAAGGGCGCGCTCGACGGCGTGACGGTCGAGCTCAGCCTCGACGAGGAAGGCAAGGTCGTGGCCGAGGTCAAGGAAGGCGACGCGCCGGGCGAGGCGCTCGTCGGTCACCACCTGACGCTGGCGCTCGACGAGTTCCTGCCCGAGGGCGACGTCGCCGCGGGCGACAGCTGGGAGCTCGAGAAGGACGTGATCCAGCGTGGGCTCGGGATCGACCTCTCGGCCGTGCTGTTCCAGCGCCCCCAGGAGGGCGGCGGTGGTGGTGGCGGAGGCGAAGGCGGCGGCGGTCGCCGCGGGCCGCGTGGGCCCCGCGGAAGCATGGCCGGCGCCGTGCTGATGCAGGCGGACCTCGCAGGCAAGGCCACTCTCGCCGAGGAGCTCGAAGAGGTCGACGGCACCAGCTACCGCGTGATCAAGCTCGAGATCACGGCCTCGGGCTCGATGGAGGAGCAGGGCATGGGCGGCGGCGGCCGCGGTCGTGCCTTCGAGCCGACCGCTCCGACGCTCGTCGAGACGACCTACTCGATCGAGCTCGAGGGCAAGCTGCTCTTCGACCCGAAGGCCAAGCTCCCCGCGTCGCTCTCGATCGACGGCACGCTCAAGGTCGAGTCGCGCCGCGAGGGCGACTTCCAGGGCACCTCCTTCAAGAGCGAGTCGATCCAGGAAGGCGACATCAAGTTCACCGCGACCGTCACGACGGGCTGAGTGAGCTCGGAGTCGAGTCACGACCGGCGCCGCGGTGGGTTCCACCGCGGCGCCGGTTGCTTTTCTCGAGGGCAGCGTCAGCGCGGATCGGGCGGCGCGAGCAGGCGGCGCTTGCCGTCGAGGGAGAGCGTCAGGCTCTCGCGGCCCCACGGTGCGGGTGCCGCGAGGTCGCGGTCCCACAGTTGGCAGGTCACCTGCCGATGGCGCTGGTCGAGTGCCTCGCAGTAGTTCGTGAACTTGCAGCGCCGCACGCTCGCGCCACGTCCCTCCTCGACCTTGCGCCACCAGTCGGGGTCCGCGAGCGACTGGCGCGCGGCGGCGACGAAGTCGCAGGTGCCGTCCGCGAGCGCGCGCTCGGCCGCCTCGAAGGTCGCGATGCCGCCTGCGCCGACCACCGGCGTGTCGCAGCCCGCGGCACGCACGCGCGCGCGCACTTGGGTGGCGAGATGCAGGTTGCGGCCGAAGGGCCCGCGCGCGCCGGGCTCCGCGGGATCGTCGATGCGCACGGTCGGCATGCACTCGTGACCGCTTCGGCCCGTGTACGGATAGACGGCCTCGCCGACCTTGGGCTGGGCCGCGTCGTCGAACTTGCCGCCCGTCGAGAGCGACAGGAAGTCCATCCCTGCGCGCGCGAAGCGCTCGGCGTAGTCGCAGGCATCCTCGCTGCGCGAGCCGCCCGCGATGATCTCGTCGCCGAGGAAGCGGGCGCCGACCGTGAAGCTCGGCCCCACGCGCGCGCGCACGGCGGCGAAGACCTCGAGCGGGAGTCGCGCCCGCGCGGCAGGCGAGCCACCGTAGCCATCGGCGCGATCGTTCGTGCGCGAGAGGAATGAGGCCAGCGTGTAGGCGTGAGCGCAGTGCAGCTCGACGCCGTCGAAGCCCGCGGCCTGCGCGCGCGCGGCTGCGTCGGCGAAGAGCGGCGGCAGGACCTGCGGCAGAGCGGCGATGTGCGGCAGCGTCGTGTCGGTCACGCGCTCGCGGTAGCCGTACTCTAAGGACTCGCGCTCGCGCGGCTCGAGTAGCGCGAGCAGCTGCTCGTGGGGAAGCGTGAGCAGGGCCTCGCGCACGTCCGCATCGCTCCCGCGCGCGCAAGTCTCGCCCGCCAGCGCCGCGAGCCGCTCGCGATGCACGGGCCGCAACTCGAGGAAGCGGCGCACGAACTTGTCCTTCTCCGGACGTCGGCGCACCGCGAGGAAGTCAATCAGCTGCACGAGCAGGCGCGTCTCGCCGCCGCTCGCCTCGCGCACGGCCTCGACGACGCGCCGCAGCCCCGGGACGAAGCGATCGTGCCCGATGCGCAGCAGCGGCCCGCTCGGCACGTCGCGCACGCCGGTGGCCTCGATCACGATCACGCCGGGGCGCCCGTCGGCGAAGCGACGGTACCAGTCGACGACGTCGTCGGTCGCTTCGCCGTCTTCGGTCGCGCGCCACGGCACCATCGCCGGCACCCACGTGCGCGTGCGCGCCATGAACGCGCCGCAGCGCTGCGGCGAGAACAGGCGGCTGGCAGCGGCCTCCGCGCGCGTCGGCCAGCGAGTCTCCGGGATCGGGTGGGGGCGGGGCATGGCGAGCATCTTCGGTGCACGCGCGGCGCTTGCAACCGCGAATCGGGCGCCTCGGGTTGGATCGCGCACCCCGCCGGCGCGTACCCTGTTCGGCCCATGAGCTCGAAGAAGCGCCGTGTTCTCGTCACTGGAGCCAGCCGCGGCATCGGCCGGGCCGTCGCCCTGGAAGTCGCCCGCGCGGGCTTCGACCTCGCGCTCAACTACCGCTCGCAAGGCACGGCCGCGGAGGAAGTCGCCGCTGCCTGCCGCGCGCTCGGCGCGACCGTGGCGCTCGTCCCGTTCGACGTCGCCGAGCGTGCCGCGGCCAAGGCCGCGCTCGAGGCCGATGTCGCGACCTCGGGTGCCTACTGGGGAGTCGTGTGCAACGCGGGCGTCACCGCGGACGGCCCGTTCCCGTCGCTGAAGGGCGAGGACTGGGACCGCGTGCTGCGCACCAACCTCGACGGCTTCTACAACGTGCTGCAGCCGCTGGTGATGCCGATGGTCCAGCTGCGCGACGGCGGGCGCATCGTCACGCTCTCCTCGGTCTCGGGCGTCGCCGGCAACAAGGGCCAGGTCAACTACAGCGCCTCGAAGGCCGGCATCATCGGCGCGACGCGCTCGCTCGCGCAGGAGCTCGCCAAGCGCCAGATCACGGTCAACTGCGTGGCGCCGGGCCTGATCGAGACCGACATGACCGCCGGCCTGCCGCAGGACGAGCTCGTCGAGCGCATCCCGCTGCGCCGCTTCGGCAAGCCCGAGGAAGTGGCGAGCGTGGTCGCGTTCCTGCTGTCGGCGGGCGCCGCCTACATGACCGGGCAGGTGCTGTCGGTGAACGGCGGCATGGCCTAGCGGACGTCGATAAGCGCGGCTTGTAGCTTCGTGCGGCGCGTTTGACTCGCGCGACAGCCTCCTCGGGCCGATCCTCGGGCGCGTGGAAACGACACCGGACCGACGGCGGGCACTGCTCGCGCTCGCACTGACTGCGCCTGCAACGACCGTCGGCTCGCTCGCGGCCTACGTGCTCCTGCCGGGCGCGGTGGGGCAGGGTATCTACATGGTCGCCCGCGCGTGGATCGCGCTCGCGCCGCTCGCGTGGCTCCTTTGGGTCGTGCGCGAGCCCATCTCATGGTCGCCGCTTGCTCCCGAGCGCCGGCGCGAGGCGTGGCTGGGCGTCACCGGAATCTCGCTCGCCGTGCTCGTGGTGGTGTTCGGAGGCTATGCGCTCGTCGGCGAGCGCTTGCTCGATGCCGAGGCGCTGCGGCGCAGCGTCGAGACCTCCGGCATCGGCACACCGCTGCGTTTCGCCGCGGCGGCGCTCGCCATCTCGTTCGCGAACTCGCTGCTCGAGGAGTACTTCTGGCGCTGGTTCGTGTTCCGGCGCTGCGCGGAGCTCGTGGGCGAACTGCGGGCCGTGCCCCTTGCCGCGCTGCTCTTCACCTCGCACCACGTGGTCACGTTCTGCGTGCTGTTCGGCATGCAGGCGGGGCTCGCGGCGTCGCTCGCCGTGTTCGTCGCGGGATGCGCGTGGTCGCTGTGCTACCTGCGCTGGCGCTCGATCTGGCCCGGCTGGTGGACTCACGTCGTCGCCGATCTCGCCGGCGTCGCGATCGGCGCGCACGTGCTGTTCTTCTAGTGCGCGCCGAGCGCGAGCATGGGCAGGAACCCGAGCACGTAGAGCGTCGCCGTGCCGAGCAGCAGGCCGCCGAGGAGCCAGCGTCCGGGGGCAGTCAGGCTCGCGTCCTGCTCGCGCGCGAAGCTCGCTGGCCCGTTGCGCCGCGAGCCGCAGAACGTGCCGAGGTACACGCGGTAGAACGCGATCGCGTTGAACCCCGTCGTCGCCACGAACAGGATCGTGGCGAGCGGCGCGGCGTGCACCAGCTCGTGGAACAGCAGGTCCTCGGCGAAGAACGCGATCCCTCCCGGGACACCGACGAAGGCCCAGCCACAGGCCACGAAGGCTGCGTGCAGAGCCGGCTCCACCTCCGCCAGCGCATGGCGATGCGACAGGCGCGAGGTGCCGTGCAGCCGCCGCAGCTCGATCAGGACCGCGAGCAGGACCGCGCTCCCGATCGACACGCTCAGGAGCATCGTGCGGGCAGCCACCCAGCCATGCTCATCCCCGAGCGCTCCCACAAGGACGAGCGCCGACTGCGAGAGGGCGATCGAGGTGATGGCGCGTTCCTGCTCGTCGCGGACAAGCGCAAGGCCGGACTGAGCCATCGCGCTCGCGACGAACAGGAACTGCAGGGCGGTCACGCTCTGCGCACCGAGCTGGTGCGGATGCGCCTCCAGCCAGCGGTGCAGGAGCGCCACGCCGGGCTGGGCGATCAGGAGCAACGCGAACTCGGTGCGTCGCAGGGAGCGGCGCACGTCCTCGATCCACAGATGGAAGGGGACCGCGCCCGCGCCCAGCGCAAGACACGTCGCCGCGAGCCAGCCGGGCGCAGCCTCCCAGGCGAGCGGAAGCGGCGCGAGGGCCATGGCGCCGAGCGCGATCCACGGTCGGCGTGGCGTCGATGTCACGTGCGCGCGCAGGAGGATCCAGCCGGCGAGGAGCGCCCACGCAGCGAGGAATGCCGCGCCGGAGGGCGCGAGCCAGACCCCGGCGAGCACGACGGCGCCCGCCGGCAGGCCCAAGTGCTGCGCGCGGGTGGTGCGCACGATCGCCGTTGCGTTCACGGTGACCTCCGGCGCTCGGCGGCGAGCAGGCGATCCTCGAGCCGGGCCACCCCGCGCCAGACCGCGAGCCAGGGCCGCGCGACGAGGTTCCACTGGAGAGCGTCGAGCCAGAACAGTCGCAGGGAATCGAGGTGCAGGTTGCGCTGCCAGCGCGCGGGCACGGCGAGCGACCAGCCGCCGGCCATGGCCCGGGCGCGCACCTGCGCGCCGACCAGCGGATTCGACTGGAAGTCCTGGATGAGCGACGAGGAGCGTAGGAACTGCCACGTGCGCAGGCCCGCATGGGCCCAGACGTGGAGCAGCGCAAGCTCGTGCCAGCCGAGGGCGAGCTCGATGTAGATCACGCCGAGCTGGGCCATCGCCGCATACGCCAGCGAGGTCTTCGCATCGGGCCGGGTGCGCCCCACCAGAGAGGCGTAGATGGCGGTGCAGGACCCGACAGCCGCACAGGCGATGCGGACGGAAGGGAACGCCATCCAGAGGGGCGCGGTCCGCAGAAGCAGCAAGGGGCCGAGGTGGATGCTCAGCGCGCCGTAGAAGATCGCGCTCGAGGCTGCCGGTCCTTCCATCGCGCGATGCAGCCACGGGGACATGGGCAGCTGCGCGGACTTCGCCAGCGAGGCAAACAGGATCAGCGCTCCGACTGCCAGCGCCGAGGACTGTCCCGCATCCTCGTGGAAGCGCAGGAACTCGGCCGTGGGAAACGAGCCATGCAGCCAGACGAGTGCCCCGAGCAGGGCGGCGTCGCAGATGCGGTAGTACACCAGCGCGCGCAGGCTGTTCTCGCCGCTGCGCGGGTTGGAGCGGAAGAAGGCGATGAGCTGCACGGAACACAGCCCGACGAGCTCCCAACCCACGAACAGCACGTCGAGGTTGCCCGCCAAGGACGTCGCCAGCAGCGCGAACGCGAGCAGAGTGACGAGGAACCAGTAGCGAGCGGCACCGGGCTCGCGGTGGAAGGCGGGCATCGAGAAGCGCACGATCGCGGGGTAGACCACGCACACGAGCCCGAAGTAGGCGATCGAGGTCCAGTCCACGAGCAGCACGGGGACCCACTGGTAGCCCGCGAAGTCCAGCGGCGGGGGGAGGCGCACGTCCGTCGCTCCTCGGCCGCTCGTGGCGTGAGCCAGCGCGAGCGCCACGGCCAGCACGAGCATCAGCACGGACTGGACGTCCGCCGCCAGAACGGAGCGGCGCTCGTCGAGGGGCCGGCCGAGCAGCAACGCCACGCCCAGCGTGATCGGCGGCAAGGCCGCGACGATCAGCGCCACGACGACGAGGATCGCGAGCAGGCTCACGCCTTGCCTCCGACGAGGGCGTCCCCGCTGCGGTCGAGCACATCCACGCAAAGGGGGTTCGCGGCTCCGGACTCGCTCCAGACTTCGCGCCACGGCACGAAGTCCCCGTCGCGCAGCAGTTCGACGTGCCCGTCGAGCGGGTCGATGCGACCCAGCTGCATCCAGCCATGCTGGACGAGCCGCGTCAGCCGGGCGTTGCCCGCCACCAGCGCCCGCACGTGCGGCTCGGCGGCCTCGAGCAGCACCAGCACGCGCATGGGCTCGTGAAGCTCCACCATCTGCCGCGCGAGCCCGATGCGCAGGTCGCTCTTGGAGCCGGTGATCACTCCGAGCAGCGAGACGATGTTGAGCGGCAGCTTGGAGCCCGCCCCGAAGCCGTCGGGGTCCACGCGCGAGAAGTAGTAGTCCATCGCGATGTTGACCGCGACCGGCACGGATCCGAGCACTGCCGCGGCGAGCACGCTGCCGTCGACATCGCCCGACGGATCGTAGGAGACGAGGAACGAGCGCCGGTCGAGGGACACCGCGCGAGTGAGCTCGCGGCGGCCCACGATGCAGGCAGCCACGCGATTGTGCCCGTACTCGGGTCGCGGCTGCGCGAGGTCGTGGCCGCGATCCTCGACGTGCTGGATCAGCGCCTCCAGCCTGCCGTGGGCGCCCCGGCGCGGCGCGAGCTCGAAGCGCTGGCAGCGTTCCGCTGCGTTGCGCCGCGCGCCCAGCACGAGGCGCTGCTCGAGGTCCGCGACGTCCGCCGCGCGCTCCGGAGGCAGCATCTCGCGGTCGAGCACATCCACGCTGTCGAGCGTCGTGTCGTGCAGGCACGGCACGAACAGCGTCGCGTCGGGGAGCTCGATCCCCCGCGCTCGCAGGCGCTCTCGAATGGGCCTCGCGTTGGCCATGGCCGCGAACGCGCGCGCATTGGGCGCGCCGTTGTTTCCGCTGCAAGCGCCGCAGCCATAGGCCTGCCGGAATGGGTTGTTCGAGCTCGTCGAGCCGTGGGCCACGACCGCCACGAGAGGCGCGAAGTCCCGCACGAGCCCGCAGGTCGACAGGACCCCGTGAACGATGCGCGCCTGCTCATCGAGCGAGTACCCGCCGTCGCGCTCGAGCTCGATGCGCGTGCGCGGCCGCGGGAAGGCGCGTGTCGTGACGGCGCGGCGCCAGCGGCTCACCCGCGCCGGCTGCAAGGTCTTCAGGACCAGCGGCAGGAAGCCGAGCATGCCGAGCGCGAGCGAAACGGCGACGCCCCGGAGCAGCGTGCGCGAGCTGTAGTAGGTCGCGAGGCTCGCGGCAGACGTCGTGCTCGTCGAGCGGCGCAGGCGCTCGAGCGCGGCGCCTTCGCCGTCGAGGGCCTGCTCGCGCAGCGTCCGGCTCGGCTCGATCACTGGCGGGCACTGGCGCGTCGCATGGGCGCGTCCGATCGCCTCGAAGCGCATGTCGATCCCGAAGAATCCGACGGCGCCAAAAGTCTCGATCTCGCAGCCGCGCTGCTCGATTGCCCGCCGGAAGGACTCCTCGCGGTCATCCATGCACACCAGCGCCTGCACCCGGCGCTCGGGACGCGGAGCCGGCGTGCGATCGGCGATGCCGTGCTCGACGCGCTCGAGGAAGGCGGCTCCAAACGAGCGTTCGTAGGCCTCCTGCCAGAGATGCGCGCGCGCGAGTCCGCGCGTCTCCTCGATCGGGCAGGGGACCTCCCGCAGCGCGGCGCGGCTCGTGCCGTGCAGCGCGAGCAGCCAGTCCTCGAGGGCGTGCTGCGCGACCAGCAGCGCGGCGAGCCAGTCCGCGAGCGCGATGCGAGGTGGAGCCTCGAGCGGCGCGAGCGCGGGCTCGACCTCGAGGCGGTGGATCATCCCCGACCAGCCCTTGAGGGTGAACAGCGTCTCGAGGCAGTACTCGGCCTCGGATCCCTCCGCGGCGCACTCGCGCACTTCGCGCTCGATCACCTCCAGCGCGTCGCGTCCCGCGTGCTGCGCCATGCGCGCCTTGAGCGCCGGCGCCCACTCGAAGCCCCAGCGCGGCGTCCGCTCGACCGTCGCCTGGAACACGCTCCACAGCGAGTCCGTGCGCAGGGGGCTCGGCCACGCCGCGAGTCCCTGGTCGAGCCAAGCCGCGACCATCGGCACGAGCAGGTCCTTGAGCGCGCGGTCGGTGCGCTGCGGTCCGAGTTCTTCGAGGCGCGGGCACAGGCGCAGGCTCTCGAGGGGCGGGAGCTCGTCGCCCAGCGTCGGGTCGGACAGGAAGCGGGGCAGCCGCGGCGCCGGCAGGTGGGGGAGTCGCTCGGCGAGCACCTGCTCGAGTGCGGCCCCGTGGATGCGTCCGCGCTCGAGCTCGCGCCGGAAGAAGCCCTCGCTCTCGAAGGGGCGTGCGCGGTACAGGGCCGCCGCGCGCCGCGCCGCCTCGAGGAACGGCCGGTCTTCGAGTTGCAGCAGGATGTTGTTGTGGATGAACGCCCAGAGCGGATTCTGCAGCGGCAACAACGGCCGGCAGTGAGCCAGCCATGCCGCGACGGGGGACGGGGACGACACGGAGCGCCTGCCTCGGCTCAGCTCTTCGCGCCCGCGAGATCGTGGGTGAGCTCGCGCCAGCTTTCCTCGATGGTGCGGCCGATCACCTTGCCGCCCGCTCGCTCGTAGCCCACGCGCCAGTCGTGGATGGCCTCGACCGCCGCGTGGTCGAGCGCATCGACCTCGAGCTCGAGGTGCACCGTGCGCTGGGCGGGAAGCTCGCCGAGCGCATGGGTGATCGCCGGCACCGCGAGGAACGTGAGGTGCCCGCGCAGCGTGGCTTGCAGCGCGCCGTCGCGCTCGCGCACCTCGAGGTCCGCGCGCACGAGTCGCCGCAACATGAGCACGAGCGCGAGCGCGAACCCGAGCCCGATGCCCCACAGCAGGTTGATGAACACGACTCCAGCGAGCGTGACGGCGTACACGGCCGCCTCGCCGAAGGCGTGGACGCGCTTGAACTCCTTGATCTTCACGAGGTTCACGCCCACGTGCACGAGCAGCGCGGCGAGGGCCGCCATCGGGATGCGCCCGAGGAATCCGGCGAACAGCGCAACGAACAGCAACATCCAAACGCCGTGCAGCGTGGCCGAGAGGCTCGTGCGTGCGCCGGACGCGATGTTGGCCGAGCTGCGCACGATCACGCCCGTGATCGGCAGGCCGCCGAGGGCTCCCGACACGATGTTGCCGAGGCCCTGGGCCGCGAGTTCCTTGTTGAGCTTCGCGCGCGGACCGTCGTGCAGTCGGTCGGTCGCGACAGCGCACAGGAGCGACTCCGCGCTCGCGACGAAGGCGAGGCCGAGCGCAGCCACGATGCGCGCCCCGAGGTCGGTGCCCTCGATGCTCGGCCATTCGAACGCCCCGAGGACGTTCTCCGGCACGCTGACGAGCGGTTGCTCGCCGGGCAGGAACGCTGCGAGCGCCGTGCCCGTCGCGATGGCGACGAGCGAGCCCGGCACGAACTTCACCCGCGCCGCGACGAAGCGGTTCCACAGCACCAGCACGGCCAGCGTGGAGAAGCCGACGATGACGGCGGCGGTGTTCAGGTTGCTGATCGACGCCGGAAGGTTGGCGAGGTTGGCGCTCGCCGAACCTCCGGGGCGGTGGCCGAACAGCACGTGCACCTGTCCGAGCGCGATCAGCACGCCGATGCCCGCGAGCATGGCCTGCAGCACGGCCGGCGAGATCGCCAGCGCGGCGCGCGCAAAACGCAACGCCCCGGCCGCGAGCTGGATCACGCCCGCGAGGATCACGATGGCGCAGGTCGCGCGGAAGCCGAAGGCCTGGATGTAGCCGTACACCATCACGGTCAGGCCCGCGGCCGGACCGCTCACCTGCAGGGGCGCTCCTCCGAGGAGTCCGACCACGATGCCGCCGACGATGGCGGCGATCAGTCCGGCGCGCACGGTGGGCGCGCCGGACGCGACGGCGATGCCCAAGGAGAGCGGCAGCGCGACGAGGAAGACGACGAGCGATGCGGACAGGTCGCGGGTGATGCGCGACGAGCCGGTGTCGGTTGCGGTTTTCATCGGGGGCTCGAGGTGCGGGCGCGGTCGCCGCGGAGCTTGCGGAACACGATGCCGAGGACGCCGACGTCGTCGACGAAGCCGATGCCCATGAGTGCGTCGGCGACGAGGTCGAGGGGATTGAGGAAGTACACGAGCGCTCCCGCGATCAGCGCCTTGGCGGCGAGCGGTGCGGAGGGCAGCAGCGCGACGAGGCCGGCGATGTTCGCGACCAGTCGCTCGGGCAGGTGAGGCGTGGTGCTGCGCTTGCGGTCCGCGTCGCGCACCACGGCCTCGAGGTTCCCGGCGGCGCGACCGTCCTGCGCGACACGCTCGAGCAGCTTGGACTCGCTGCCGCCGAGGCCCGTGAGCGCGATGCCTTCCGCATCGAGGACCGGCGCGGGCGCGAAGTGGCGCTCGAGGATCGCGCGGTACTTCTCGGGCAGCGCGGTCGCGTCCCGCTTCGCGAGCAGCCGGCGCCACGTCATGTTGGACACTCCGGTCCGCGCGGCCAGCTGCTCGGGGCTCTCGCCGCGCTCGTCGAGCAGGCGGCGCAGGTCGCGCACGCGTCCGAAGGGGGAACGGTCGTACTCGTGGGGGAGGAGGAGCGGATTCACAAATGTGAACTCTCGCACTTCCCTACCTAGTTCGCCACGGGAGTTTCGCCAAAACCGTCCGCCTCGCGCGTCCGGCTTGCGGAAACGTCATCCAGAACCTGTCCGCGCTAGCCGACGGAGACGCCGAACAGGCGCCCGATGCCGTAGGTGGCGGCCCCGGCGGCCGAGCCGATCAGGACCATGCGCAGCCCACTCGCCAGCGCGCCGCGACCGGTGAAGAGCGCCAGCGCGGCCCCGACCGAGAAGAGGGCCACGAGCGCGACCGCGGCCGTCGCCCACACGGCACTCGGGCCCGCGAGCCACAGGTGCGGGGCGAGCGGGAGCAGGGCGCCGGCCGCAAAGGCGAGGAAGCTCGTCCACGCGGCGCCCCACGGCGAGCCGAGGTCATCGGGGTTGAGGCCGAGCTCCTCCCGAGCGAGCGTGTCGAGCGCGTGCTCGGGGTCGGCCATGAGCTTGCGCGCCACCGTGCGCGCTTCCTCGAGCTCGAGCCCGCGCGCCCGATAGATCAGCGCGATCTCCTCCGCCTCCTCCTCGGGATACTCGGCGAGCTCGTCGCGTTCCTGTCCGATCTGGTATTCGAACAGCTCGCGCTGGGAGCGCATCGAGACATACTCGCCAGCGGCCATCGAGAACGCGCCCGCGAGCAGCCCCGCGATGCCGGTGAGCAGCAGCGTGCGCGGCTCCGCGCCCGCGCCCGCGATGCCGAGGATCAGGCTGGTGTTGGAGACGAGCCCGTCGTTCATGCCGAACACCGCTGCGCGCAGGGCCCCGCCGGAGCCGACCGAGCGGTGGCGCTGCCCGAAGTCCTCGAGCGAGCGCGGCATGGCGTGCCCCGCCGGGCGCTGCGACGAGTAGACCGAGAGGCCGCGCACCTTCATCGCGGCGAGCACGGGCAGCATGCGCCGCGGTCCGAGCGTGCGGGCGAGGCGCGCCACGACGCGTGCACGGCGGCTGGGCACGAACGGACCGGGAGCGGGGGACTCGCGCCCGGCCCAGTGGGCGGCCTGCGCCTCGGCCGCACGGGCGAGCTCGCCGAACAGGGCGCGCGCCGCCGGATCGGGCTCGAGCTGCGCGAGCTCCCGGTACAGGAACGCGGACTGCAGCTCCTCGTGCCAATGCTCGCGGGCCGACATCGAGGGCGACACTAGCGTCCGTCCCGTGGAATTTCCCGCGGCCACAGTGCGCAGCCTCGACAAGCCCGCGCGCGCAGGGCGACAATCCGGCCATGACTGCTCGCCACGTCGCGTTCGTCACCGGGGCTGGCCGCGGGATCGGGGCCGCCATCGCGGCCGAGCTCGTCGGCGCGGGGGCGAGCGTCGTGCTGGGCGCGCGCACGCTGTCCGAGTGCGAGCGCACGGCGGAGGCCTTGCGCGAGCGCGGTGGCAGCGCCTTCGCGGTGCAACTCGACGTCGGCGACGCGAGCTCGATCGCCGTGGCCCTCGCGCGCGCCCGCGAGCTCGCGGGGCCGGTCGACTGGCTCGTCAACAACGCCGGCATCGCCGTCAGCGCGCCGCTGCTCCCGAAGGACGGCAACTCGGACAAGCTCTACGAGCGTCACCTGCGGATCAACTTCCACGGTGCGCGGCACATGGCGGAGGGGCTGCTGCCCGCGATGAAGTCTGCGGGCTACGGCCGCATCGTCAACGTCGCGTCGTCGGCAGCCCTGCGCGGCTATCGCTACGTCGCGGCCTACTGCGCCTCGAAGCATGCGCTGCTCGGCTGGGCGCGCGCCGCGGCGCTCGAGCTCGACGGGACCGGTGTGCAGGTCGCGACGGTGTGCCCGCACTACGTGGACTCGCCGATGACCGACGCATCCGCGCGCACGATCGCGGCCAAGACCGGGCGCAGCGAGGCCGAGGCGCGCGCGCTGCTCGCCGCGGAAAACCCGGCCGGAAAGCTGGTCCGGCCGGAGCAGGTCGCGGCGGTCGTGCGCGCGCTGCTCGAGGGCGATGCCAACGGCGCCGAGGTCGAGCTCGACGGTGGCGCGCCGCGCTATCATCCGCTGCCGCGATGAAGCTCGAACCGATCCAGCCGCCGGGGTGGGCCGCGCCCAAGGGCTACTCCAATGGCGTGCTCGCGCCCGCTGGAGCGCGGCTATTGGCCGTGGCGGGACAGATCGCGTGGGACGCCGAGCAGCGTCTCGTCGGGCGCGGCGACTTCGCGCTGCAGTTCCGCACGGCGCTCGCCAACGTGGTGGCCGTCGTGCGCGCGGCGGGCGGCGGCCCCGAGCACCTGCTGCAGCTCACCATCTTCGTCACCGACAAGGGCGCCTACCTCGCCTGCACGCGCGAGCTCGGCGCGGCGTGGAAGGAGCTCGTCGGGCGCCACTATCCGGCCATGGCGCTCGTCGAGGTCGCCGACCTGCTCGAGGAAGGCGCGCAGGTCGAGATCCAGGCGCTGGCGGCCCTGCCCTGACCTTCGTCCCGTTCCGGTCTTCCCGAGGAGTCTCGTCATGGATGCCAAGTCACCGCTCGAGCGCGCGCTCGGACCCGAGCTCGCCGCGATCCGCAAGCTCGAGCAGCGCACGCGCGAGCTAGCGCTGGTGAGCGCCCACCGTCGGACTCAGGCCGTGCGCAAGCTGGAGGAGCTCGAGCGCGACCTCGCGCGCGTGGCGCTCGTGGTGCGCGCGATCGCCGACCTCGCGATCGAGAAGGGGCTCTTCACCGACGCCCAGCTGCGCGCGCAGTTCGATCAAGCCGACTTCGCCGATGGCGTGTTCGACGCCGCGCTCGATCCGAAGCTGGTCGCGCCGGGCACGGGCCGCGGAAACGTGCGCGTGCGCGCGACGAAGCCCAAAGCAAAGTCCAGGGCGAAGTCCAAGGCCAAGCCCAAGACGTCGCGCAAGGTGCGCTAGGCCCCCATGCAACCCCAGCACTTTCGCTACAGCGAGCAGGACGGCGTTGCGACGATCCGGCTCGACCGTCCCGAGCGCCTCAACGCGCTCACGTTCGAGTCCTACGCGGAGCTGCGCGATGCGTTCGCGACGCTGCACTCGCGCGCGAGCGTGCGGTCGATCGTGCTGACGGGCACGGGCCGTGCCTTCTGCTCGGGCGGCGACGTCAAGGACATCATCGGGCGGCTCTTCGACGTGCCCGAGGCGGACCTCTACGCCTTCACGCGCATGACCTGCGACCTGATCGAGAACATGCGCCGCTGCGAGAAGCCGATCGTCGCCGCGCTCAACGGCACGACCTGCGGCGCGGGCGCGGTGATGGCGAGCGCGGCCGACGTGCGCGTCGCTGCGGACACGGCGAAGATCGCGTTCCTGTTCACGAAAGTCGGCCTCTCGGGCGCGGACATGGGCGCGGCGTGGCTCCTGCCGCGCATCGTGGGCCTCGGGCGCGCGAGCGAGCTCCTGATGCTCGGCGACTTCATGGCGGCGCAGCGCGCCTACGAGATCGGGCTCTACAACGAGGTCTGCAGGCCCGAAGAGCTCGAGGCGCGCGCGCTCGAGTGGGCGCGCAAGCTCGCGGCCGGGCCGACCATGGGCATGGCGGTCACCAAGCGCATGCTGAACGCCGAGGCTTCGATGACGCTCGGCGAGGCGATGGCGGCCGAAGGCTGGATCCAGGCCGAGTGCATGAAGCACCCCGACTACCTCGAGGGCTATCGCGCGTCGCTCGAGAAGCGCGCACCTGACTTCCCCAACGTGAAGGCGCGGTCGTGAGCGCACAACTCCTCGCAGCACTGCGCGAGTCCGCGCGCGCGGTGGGGCGCGCGGGCGAGCCGCAGCTCGCCGGTCTCGACGAGACCTCGGCCGCGCGGCGCGCGCTCGCGCTCGTCGCGCAGGCTGGGCTCACAGCGTGGACCGTGCCCGCCAAGTGGGGCGGTGCGCTCACGCAGGGCCTCGCGGCGGACGACGACGTGTCCTGTCGCGCGATGTGCGCGCTGCGCGAGCCGCTCGCGTACCACAGCGCGATGCTCGACGTGATGCTCGTGATGCAGGGGCTCGGGAGCTACAGCCTCGCGCGCTCGGGCAAGGAAGCCGCGTGCCGCGAGCTCCTGCCGCGCGTCGCGCGCGGCGAGCTCGTCGCGGCCTTCGGGCTCACCGAGCCGGGCGCCGGTTCCGACCTCGGGCTCGTCTCCACGCGCGCCGAGCGCGTCGGCGGCCGCTGGCGGATTTCCGGCCACAAGACCTTCATCTCCAACGCGGGCGTCGCGGGGCTCTACACGCTGCTCGCGCGCACTTCGGGCGAGCCGGGCGACGGCGGCAAGGGCAGCCTGACGATGTTCGCGCTGCGCAGCGACGCTCCGGGGCTCTCGACGCGGCGCTTCGAGGTCACGAGCCCGCACCCGATCGGCGACGTGCTGCTCGAGGGCGTGGAGGTGGGGGACGAGCACGTGCTCGGCGAGGTCGGCGGCGGACTCGACGTGGCGCTCGCCACTCTCGGGCGCTTCCGCACCAGCGTCGCGGCCGCCGCCAACGGCTTCGCGCGACGCGCGCTCGACGAGTCGCTGATGCGCCTCTCGACGCGCTCGCAGTTCGGAAAGCCGCTCGCGGCGAATCAGGGGCTCGCCTTCGACCTCGCGGAGATGGACACGCGCCTGCGCGCCGCCGAATTGCTCGTGACGGAGGCGGCGGAGGCGGTGGACCGCGGCGAGCGAGCCGTCGAGGAGGTCGCGCGCGCGAAGCTGTTCTCGACCGAGAACGCGTCCTACGTCTGCGATCGCGCGGTGCAGCACTTTGGCGGCCAGGGCGTGGTGCGCGGCAACATTGTGGAGCAGCTGTGGCGCGACGTGCGCGCGCTGCGCATCTACGAAGGCACCAGCGAGGTGCAGAAGCTGATTCTCTCCCGCGCCCTGCTGGCGCGGCTCAAGGAGCGTTGATCCATGGCGAAGTTCCAGCGACACGTCTTCATCTGCACCAACGAGCGCGAGGCCGGCAACGAGCGCGGCTGCTGCAAGGCGCGCGGCGCTTCGGACGTCGCCGAGGCCTTCAAGCAGAAGCTCCACGAGCAGGGCTTCAAGCGCATCGTGCGCCCCAACAAGGCGGGCTGCCTCGACCAGTGCGCCTTCGGCCCCGTGGTGGTCGTGTACCCCGACAACGTCTGGTACGGACGCGTGACCGTGGCCGACGTGGACGAGATCATCGAGCGCCACATCCGCCGCGGCGAGGTGGTCGACCGGCTGGTCATCCCGGACGACAAGCTGACCGGAATCGCGCCTGCGCCGTAGACTGTGCGGCCCGCGGGAACCCGCGCGAGTCCCACCATGCGCACCTACGACGAAGAGACGCGCGGCATCCTGCGCAAGATCCTCGAGGGCCAGGCCTACCGGCAGCTGATGCTCTCCAACATCCGCGGTCACGGGCTGCGCTTCCTGCCCGAGGTGCAGGACAAGCTGCGCGTCACCCGCGCGCTCGCGGCTTCGCTCGAGCAGTTCGCGGACGTCGAGCGGCTCTACGCGCTGCTCGGCATGGGCGACGTGGTGTCCGCCGTGCGCAACAAGATGGAACGCGTGCCGTACCCGACGACGCGCATGGAACTCGCGGTGTGCCTGTTCCTTTGCGAGCGCGTCTCGTGGCATGCACTCTCGGCGTACACCGAGTCGTCCTGCGAGGAGTTCGCGAAGATCGCCTCCATGCGTCTCTCCGAACTGCGCCCGCTCGACGAGCCCGAGGACTCCGCGTTCCTCGAGTTTTGCTCGGACGCCACCAACCGGCCCCACGCCCAGCAGCTCGTCAACCGCTGGCTCGTGATCACGCTGCTCTCGCTCGGCCGCCCCGACAGCGCCGGCGACGTGCGCGCGCTGCAGCTCTCGCTGCGCAGCAAGTCGGTCGCGCGCATCGTGCGCGAGTATCTCGACGCGCTCGCCCCGTTCCTCGAGCGCTGCCAGCTCGCGCTGCCCGATGGCGCCGCGCTCGGCCTCGAGCTTCCCGCTCCCCGCAAGAAGTGAGTCCCATGACGAGCACCACGACCCCCGACCTGCGCGCGCGCCTCGCCGAGTGCGACGCGTTCGCCGCGCGCTGGCGCCCGCGCTTCCCGATCCTCGCGAAGACGACCTACCTCGTGACGCACTCGCTCGGCGCGATGCCGCTCGCGGCGCGAGAGAAGCTGCTCGCCTACACGGAGCAGTGGGCCACGCGCGGCGTGCGCTCCTGGGGCGAAGGCTGGTGGGATGCGCCGGTGAGCGTCGGCAACACGCTGGGCCGCATCCTCAACGCCGAACCTGACTCGGTCGCGATGCACACCAACGTCTCGCTGATCGAGGGCATCGTCGCCAGCGCGCTCGACTTCTCGGGCCCGCGCAACAAGGTCGTGTACACGGACCAGAACTTCCCCACGAACATGTATGCGTGGGAGGGCTGGAAGCGCTACGGCGCGCGCATCGAGATGGTGCCGAGCGATCCGGGCGGCGTGGTGCCCACGGAGCGCCTGCTCGCGGCGATCGACGAGCGCACGGCGATCGTGCCGATCAGCCACGTGCTGTTCCGCACGAGCCGCGTGCAGGACGCGAAGGCCGTCTGCGCGAAGGCGCGCTCGGTCGGCGCGCTCGTGCTGCTCGACACGTACCAGTCGCTCGGCACTCTGCCGGTCGACGTGCGCGAGCTCGGCGTGGACATGGTGACCGGCGGCTCGGTGAAGTGGCTCTGCGGCGGACCGGGCGCGTGCTATCTGTACGTGCGCCCGGAGCTGCAGGACAAGCTCGAGCCGCTGATCACGGGCTGGGCCGGACATGCCGCGCCGTTCGCGTTCGAGCTCGGCGCACAGCGCTACGCCAAGGGCATTCGCCGCTTCCTGAACGGCTCGCCGGCCGTGCCGAGCCTGCTGCAGGCGAGCGCCGGCTACGAGATCGTGCTCGAGGTCGGCGTCGACGCGATTCGGCGCCACTCGGTGACGCTCACCGAGACGCTGCGGCTCGCGCTCGCGGACAAGGGCTTCGAGTCGGGCAGCCCCGTCGATCCCGCCCAGCGCGGCGGATCGCTCACGGTGCGCCTGCGCGCGGACGAGCACGGCCCGTCGTACGTGGCGGCGCTCGAGCAGCGCGGCATTCTCGTCGACCACCGGCCCGAGGCGGGCCTGCGCGTGAGTCCGCACTTCTACACGACGTGGAGCGAGCTCGATGCGTTCGTCGCGGCCCTCGTCGAGCTGCGCGAGAGCGGCAAGTGGAAGCAGGCCACGGCGGCCAAGGGCTACTAGGCGCGGCGCGATGGCAAGCCCGGCCTGGCTGTGGATCCGCGAGCCCGGTGCGGCGCGCTGGGACGCTGCGGAGCGTGCACTCGCGGAAGCTGGCTTCGTGCTGGGCGAGGTCGAGCTCGACCCGACGTCCGATCGCGGCTCGCTCGGCCGGATCGAGAGCGCGCTCGGCGAGCTCATCGCTCGTCCGGGTGTCGATGCGCGCAACCTGGGCGTGATCGGGCTCGGGCTCGGCGGCACGCTGGCGCTGCTCGCGGGCTGCACGAGCCGGCGCGTGCGCGCGGTCGCCAGCATCCAGCCCGTGCTGGTGTTCAAGGATCTCTCCGCCGCCCGGCCCTTTCAGCCGATCGAGCTGCTGCTCAACCTCGACGTGCCGATGCTCGCGCTGGTCGACGAGTCCGATCCACGCACGCCGCCGGAGCATGTCGCGCTGTTTCGCCGCCAGTGCGAGCTGGGCGCGAAGAACGTGGAGCTCGAGCGCGCGAACCTCGGGCGGCTCGACGAGTCCCTGCCGCGCCTCGTCGCCTTCGCCGCGGACACGCTCCAGTAGTCCCGCGACGGCGCTAGGATGGCGCGCCACCTCCCTCGGAGCGCTCGCCATGTCTCACGCGACCTTCTCGATCTTCGATTTCCAGCCCGGCCGCACCGTGCTCGAGCGCTTCCGCATCGTGAAGCCGCTGCGCCAGAGCGGACTCTCCGCCGCCTTCGAGGCCGTCGACGAGCGCGCCGGGGCAGAGGCGCGCTGCACGCTGGTCGTGTTCAGCGGCGCGCTGTTCGAGGGCGCCAAGGAAGTCGAGCAGTTCCGAGCCACGTGGAAGCCGTGGACGAAGGTGCGCTCGCCGCACGTGCCCGCCGTGCGCGACATCGTGCCGCTGCCCCAGCACGGCACGCTGCTCGTGGCCGACTGCGCGGACGGAGTGCCGCTCAAGGAGTGGCTGCGCACGCGCGGTCCGCTCTCGCCCGCCGACACGCGCGCGCTCGGCCTGCAGCTCGCGCTCGCGCTCGAGGCGATCCACGAGCAGAAGCTCGTCCACGGCGACATCAAACCCCAGAACATCCTCGTGTCCGAGCAGGGCGGCGAGCTCTCGGTCGCGCTCGTCGACGGTGGCGTGACGACCGGCATGTGGAGCGCCAAGCACCTCGGCGAGCACACGGCGCTGATCGGCACGCCCTACTACGCGCCGATCGAGCAGTTCAGTGGCGA
>CAITGX010000399.1 GCA_903892045.1 uncultured Planctomycetota bacterium
GCCGCGACCGAGCGCCAGCTGCGCGCCGTCGGCTCCTCACGCGCCTCGACCGACTGGGCGAAGCCCAGGTCGAGCAGCACGGCCCGGCCCGCCGGGTCGATGCGCAGGTTGTCCGGCTTGACGTCGGAATGCACGAAACCGGCCGCATGGAGCGCGGCCAGCGCGCCACTGGCATCCGCGGCGAGGCGGCGCAGCATCGGTTCCGGCAGGGGACCGCCTTGGGCGAGGAGCTCACGCAGGGAGCGGCCCGCGACGAACTCGGTGATCAGGTAAGGCCCGTCCTGGTCCTCGCCGTCGGCCACGTGCCGCACGAGCGATGGGTGCGCGACCGCACGCCCGACGCGCGCTTCGGTCGCGAGCGAGCGGCGCGCGGCAGCGTCCCGGCGCAGGTGCGGGTGCAGGCGCTTGACCGCCACTTCGGTGCCCTCGCGCCAGGACTGCCAAGGGGCGGCCAGTGTGCCGTGGACGACCCTGCCGACGGCCCCGGACCCGATCGGACCCTTGAGCGCGACGACGAGGCCTTCGGCGGTGGTGAGCAGCTGGAACATCGGCTCGCGGCGCGCAGGATAGCAGGGGCGAGCAGGCGGCGGATCGCGGTCGTTCGCGACGCTACACTCGCGCGCGCCATGAGCTTCCACGTCCACAACAGCCTGACCCGCCGCCTCGAGCCGTTCACGTCGCTCCAGCCGGGCGTGGTGCGCATGTACAACTGCGGCCCGACGGTCTACAACCGCCCGCACGTCGGCAACTACCGCGCGTTCCTGTTCGCCGACACGCTGCGCCGCTGGCTCGAGTACCGCGGCTACAAGGTCGAGCAGGTGATGAACATCACCGACGTCGGCCACCTCACCGACGACGGGGACGAGGGCGAGGACAAGCTCGAGAAGCAGGCCAAGAAGGAGAAGCTCGACCCGTGGGAGATCTCCCGCAAGGTCGCGGCGCAGTTCTTCGCCGACCTGCAGGCGCTCGGCATCCAGCCCGCCAAGGTCTATCCGAAGGCGTCGGATCACATCCCCGAGATGGTCGAGATCATCGAGGGGCTGCTCGCCAAGGGGCACGCCTACGAGACCCACGGCAACGTCTACTTCGACGTCAAGTCGTTCCCCGGCTACGGCAAGCTGTCGGGCAACCGCGTCGACGAGCTCGACGCAGGCGCGCGCATCGCGGTGCGCGAGGACAAGCGCAACCCCGAGGACTTCGCGCTGTGGAAGTCCGACCCCGCGCACATCATGAAGTGGGAGACGCGCTTTGGCCCGCACGGCTTCCCGGGCTGGCACATCGAGTGCTCGGCCATGGCGCGCAAGCACCTCGGCGATCGGCTCGACATCCACACCGGGGGCGAGGACAACATCTTCCCGCACCACGAGTGCGAGATCGCGCAGACCGAGAGCTTCACCGGGCAGCCCTTCGCGACCTTCTGGATGCACTCCAAGTTCCTGCAGGTCGACGGCGGCAAGATGTCGAAGAGCCTCGGGAACACGTACACGCTCGACGACGTGGCCGCGAAGGGCTACACGCCGCGCCAGCTGCGCTTCGCTCTCATCCGCGGCCACTACCGCGCGCCGCTCAACTTCACGTGGGACGCGATGAAGGACGCGGCGAGCTCGCTCGAGAACCTCGATGACCTCGTGGTGCGCCTGCGGCGCGCGGCGAAGGACGCGAGTGCGGCGGACGCCCACGCTGGCAGCGAGCTCGTCGACTCCGCCCGGCGCGAGTTCGAGGCCGGCATGGACGATGACCTCAACGTGTCGCGCGCGCTGCCGGGGCTCTCGGCCCTGCGCGCGGCGGCGCTCGAAGGCAAGCTCGGTTCTGCCGCGGCCGCGCAGGCGCTCGCGTTCGTCGCCGACGCGAATCGCGTGCTCGGCTGCATCGCGGTCGAGGAAGAGCTGCTGCCCGCGGACATCGAGGCGCTGATCGAGCGCCGGCAGGCGGCGCGCAAGTCCAAGGACTTCAAGGAGTCCGACCGAATCCGCGACGAGCTGCTCGCCAAGGGCATCCTGCTCGAGGACACGCCCAAGGGCGTCGTCTGGCGCAAGAAGTGACACCTCGAGCGGCGCTGGCGCGCCGCTCGGTCGCCAAGTCTCCCCGTCTCGTATCCGCCCCCGTTCCCACACTCACACCATGCTGCTCTCGGTCCTGTCTCTCGCCGTCCTCGCGTTCTCCGGCCCCGACCGCATCGAACTGAAGGACGGCAAGGCCCACGAAGGCCGCGTGCTGGCCGAGCTCAAGGGCTCGATCGTCCTGCGCGAGGGCAAGCAGGTGCGCACGTTCCCGCGCGCCGACGTGGCCAGCGTCTCGAGCCTCGAGCGCAGCCTCACGAAGTTGCTCGAGAGCGATCTCAAGGCCCTCGACGCCGGCGCGCTCGCGGCGCTCGCCGCGGAGGCCGACAAGGCCGGGCTCGCGGCCGACGCCCGCAACCTCTGGCTGCGCACGCTGCTCGCGGACAAGGATCACGCCGGCGCGCGCGCCGCGCTCGGGGCGAAGCCTGTGAAGGACGATGTCTCGCTGCACTTCGGCAAGTCGCTGCTACACCTCGCGCAGCTGCGCGCGGGTGGGCTGAAGTGGAAGGAGGCCTACGAGCTTCCGACGACGCACTTCGTGCTCAAGACCGACCTGCCCTTGCCGGCTGCGCTGGAGGTCGCGACGGCGCTCGAGCGCTTCCACCATCGCTTCTACGGGCTTCTGGGGGAGCCGCTCGAGCTGTACGTGTTCGACGAGCGCACGCTGCCGGAAGTGCGCATCTACGCCGAGGGCACCTCCTACCCGACCCCGCCGCGCAGCGGCGAGCGCGTGTGGTTCTCGATGGGCGAGAACTGTCTGCACGTCGCCGCCGATGGCCAGCTCGCGTTGCCGTCCGTCGTGTCGGAGCTCTCGCGACAGATGCTGTTCAGCGCGCTGCGGCGCAGCTCGGGTCCGACCGCTCAGGTCCAGCCGTGGATCTCCGCCGGAATCGCGGAGTACTTCGGTCGCATCGCGCCCGCGCAGCTCGGCGGCACGTGGGGCGACGCGGGCGCCGCGTTCGCTGTCGCCGCGAAGACCGTCGCCGCGAGCAAGACGACCTTCACGGCGCTCTTCAACTCGCCCATGAACGAGTTCTCCAACAGCGCGCATGCGACCGAGATGTCCGCGGCCGCGTGGAGCGCGCTGCACTTCTTCCTGTACGCGCGCGACGGTGCGCTGCGCGAGGGCTTTGGCCGCTACGTGAACGACGGAGCCAAGGGGAAGCTCTCCATGAGCGCACTGTGCGAGCACGTGAAGCTCAAGCCGGACGAGATCGAGTCGCTCTGGCGCGCGCACGTCGCCGCGGCGGCGCGCTGAACGGACGCTCTAGAAGAACTCGCGCTGCTTCGGGACTTCCGGGGCGCGCGGGCCCTCGTGGATTCCAGCGAGGCGCTCGGTCGCGAGGCCGAGGCGCCTGCACTGCAACGTGAAGAGCTGCGCGATCGCGTCGTAGCGCGGTCCTGCGCCGCGCATGCGCTCGCCGAAGCCCGCGAGGTTGAGCTTCCCGCCGCGCATCTCGCGCAGCGCGTTGAGCACCTTGTCCGCGCGGTCGGGGTGCGTGGCCCGCAGGCGCTCCTCGAACACGGGCGCCACCTCGGCGGGCAGTCGCAGCAGGACGAAGAACGCCTGCGTGGCCCCCGCGTCACGCGCACGCTCGAGGATCTCGGGGATGGCGGAGTCATTCAGTCCCGGAATGACGGGCGAGAGCGAGACGCCCACTGGAACGCCTGCTTCGGAGAGCCTGCGCAGGGTCTCGAAGCGCGTGGCGGGAGCGGGAGCCCAGGGCTCCAGCGCGCGCGCGTCGTCGGGATCCGCGAACGGAATCGTCAGCGCGACGTGCGCGCCGCCGCGCTGCGCCATGCGGGCGATCAGCTGCGTGTCGCGGCGCACGAGCGCGCCCTTGGTGATGATGCCGACCGGGTGCCGGAACTCGTCGCAGGCCTGCAGCGCGCGCAGCGTGAGCTCGTAGCTCGCTTCGAGCGGCTGGTAGCAGTCGGTCACGCCCGAGAACGCAATCATCTCGCGGCCTGCGCTCCAGCGACGCCCGGCGAGCTCCTCGCGCAGGACCTCGACGGCGTTGCGCTTGACGACGAGCTTGGACTCGAAGTCCGTGCCCGCTCCGAAACCGAGGTACTGGTGGGAGGGACGCGCGTAGCAGTACGAACACGCGTGCTGGCAGCCGCGGTAGGGGTTGAACCCGAAGCGAAACGGCAGGTCGGGACTGTCGTTCTCGGCGAGTGCGCTCGAGCACTCTTCCTCGAAGACCTCGAGGCGCACCGGCGGCGGCTCGTCGAGCCACTCGACGCTGCGCGAGGCCCACGGGTTGGGCGGATTCGCGATGCGGCGGGGAGCGCTCGTCATGGGCGGCGCGGGCTCTCCACGAAGCGGCAGCGCGTGGCGCGCAGGCGCAGCGCGGGCGGGTCGATTCCCTCGACGAGCTCGGGGCCTCCGATGGAGAGCGTTCCCGTCACCTCGACGCAGACTTGCTTCTGGTACTTCGCCTCGTGGCCGGGCTCCATCGCGACGTGAACCCACTCGTCGAAGGTCGGCGTCGCGCCGAAGCAGCAGGCGGCGTTGTCGCGCACCAGCATGAAGTCGCGCACGGCGCGCTTCTCCATGCGACCGGGGATCATCCAACCGCGCAGGACCGCGCTCGCTCCGTCGAGCTCGCGCACGCGCTCGGGGAAGCACTCCAGCGGCAGTCGCTTGCGCTGCGAGGCCTCGAGCGCGGCCGCGATCGCCGCGCGCTCGGCGTCGTTCATGCGCAGGGCCTCGAAGCCATCGCGCGCGAGGCGCTCGGCGGGGGAGAGGCGCGGCGTGGGCTCCGGGCTCGGGTCTGCACCCTTGCTCGCGGGGCCTGCGATCGGCTTGCCACGCGGAGCCGCCGCATCCGGCGGAGGTTCCGGCTCGGAGCAGGCAGCGAGGCAGAGCGCGAGGGCGAGCGCACGGCGCATGGAGAGACAGGCTAGCAGCGCTCCGCGCCCCGTGCGCGGCCGCTGCTTGCGACGCGCTCGCCAGCGTGCCTACCATCTCCGCCCCGTCTCGACGCCCCGAACCTCCGAGGAGTTCCCCGGTGAGCCCGATCGCCCTGTTTGCGCTGTGCCTGCCTGTCCAGCCCGCGACTCTTCAGGAGACGCACCCCTTCACGGTGCACGACATGCTGGCCATGGATCGCATCTCCGATCCGCAGCCCTCGCCGGACGGCAAGCGCATCGCCTTCTCGGTCAGCGTGACGGACGTCGAAGGCAACAAGCGCCGCAACGACATCTGGCTGATGAATGCCGATGGCACGGGCGCGCACGCGCTCACGACGCACCCGGCGAGCGACGTGAGCCCGCGCTGGCTCGATGCGACGACGCTCGTGTTCCTCTCCTCGCGCGGCGGCTCGATGCAGGTCTGGAAGCTCGCGATCGACGGCGGGGAAGCGCAGCCGCTCACGAGCTTTCCCCTCGGTGTCGAGAACCTCGACGTGTTCCCCGGCGGCAAGCGGCTGCTGCTCTCGTTCGACGTCTGGCCGGCCGCGAAGTCGCTCAAGGAGAGCGCCGAGCTCGACGCCGCGCGCGCGAAGCAGAAGCACTCGGGCCAGACCTACGAGCACGCGCTGATGCGCCACTGGGACTCATGGGAGGACGGCAAGCGCAGCCACGTGTTCACGTGGGAGCTCGGCTCCGCGGAGCCGGTCGACCTGATGCCGGGCATGGACTGCGACGCGCCGACCAAGCCCTTCGGCGGCTTCGAGGAGACCGCGATCTCGCCCGATGGCAAGCTGGTCGCGTTCACGACGCGCGATGCGGGCCGTGAGGAGGCGTGGAGCACGAACACGGACGTCTACCTGAGTCCCGCCGATGGCTCGGCGCCGCCGCGCAACGTGACCGCGGAGGGCAAGGGCTACGACCTCGCTCCGTCGTTCTCGCCCGACGGCAAGACGCTGGGCTACCTCTCGATGCCGCGCGCAGGCTACGAGGCCGACCGCCAGCAGATCGTTCTGCTCGACGTCGCGTCCGGCGCTGCGCGCAAGCTCGCCGAGGCGTGGGATCGCTCCGCATCGGAAGTCACGTGGTCGGGCGATGGCAAGACGATCTTCACCAGCGCCGCAAACCTCGGGCATACCTCGCTGTTCGCGATCGACGTCGCCTCGGGCACCGTGCGAACGCTCGTCGAGGAGGGTACGAACGGCGGTCCGGTGCTGTGCGGCGAGCAGGTGATCTTCAGCCGCGACACGCTCAAGATGCCGGCGGAGCTCTTTGCGCTCGACCTGCGAAGCAAGGACGTGCGCCAGCTCACGCACCTGAACGACGCCAAGGTCGCGGCGACGCGCATGGGGGACTACGAGCAGTTCACCTTCGCCGGCGCGAAGGGCGACACCGTGCACGGCTTCGTGCTCAAGCCGGTCGACTTTCAGGACGGCCAGAAGTACCCGGTCGCGTTCCTGATCCACGGAGGCCCGCAGGGCAGCTTCGGCGACCACTTCCACTACCGCTGGAATCCGCAGGCCTACGCGGGCGCGGGCTTCGCGGCGGTCTTCATCGACTTCCACGGCTCGACCGGCTACGGGCAGGCCTTCACGGACGCGATCCACGACGACTGGGGCGGCGCGCCCTTCGAGGACCTGATGAAGGGCCTCGACGCGGTGCTCGCGAGGTACGCCTTCCTCGACGGTTCGCGCGTGGCGGCGCTCGGCGCGAGCTATGGCGGCTACATGATCAACTGGATCGCGGGTCAGGCGCCGGAGCGCTTCCGCGCGCTCGTCAACCACGACGGCGTGTTCGACACACGCATGGGCTACTTCGACACGGAGGAGCTGTGGTTCCCCGAGTGGGAGCACGGCGGCACCCCTTGGGACCATCCGGAGGCCTTCGAGAAGCACAACCCGTCGCTGCACGTCGGCAAGTGGAAGGCGCCGATGCTCGTGATCCACGGCGGGCTCGACTACCGCGTGGTCGAGACGCAGGGCATCGCGACCTTCAACGCGCTGCAGCGGCGCGGCATCCCGTCGAAGATGCTGTTCTTCCCCGACGAGAACCACTGGGTGCTCAAGCCCCAGAACTCGCTCCACTGGCACGCGACCGTGCTCGACTGGATCGGGCAGTGGACGAAGGCCCAGTAGGGCGCTCGTAGCGAGGTCGGCCGCGGCCAAGGAGCGCCTCGAGCGTGCCCGGGCCGCGGTCCTCTTTGTCCGGCGAGCACGGTCGATTTGACGCCGCACGTTCGCGTTGCTTACCTCTTGGCCCCCATGGCCCCCAGCCTGACCCGTCCCGCAGCCGCAGCGCGCCGCTACCTCGCGGCCCTGTTGCTGTTCGTGGCAGGGTTCCTCGCGCAGGGTCTGCACTCGGGCCTCGAGAGCCATGAGGTCTGCGAGCACGGCGAGCTGGTGCACGTCGAGAACGGCTCCGAGCATCGCGAGCATCACGAGCCCGAGCACGACGACGGCCCGTCCGCCGCCGGTCTGGGCGAGCACGAGTCATCGCACCACCACTGCGGAATCGCGGTGGCGGCCCCGCTGGTCGAGCAGGAGTTCGCGGCGCCGCTGGGCGTCGTCCTGCAGCTTGCGCCCGAAGCCGCCCCGGCCGAGTGGGGCGCTCCGCGCGTCGAGCGCATCGCGCGTCTGCGGCTCGCGCCGCACCATTCGCCTCCGGAAATCCTGGGAGCTTGACCGCCGCGTTCGCCTCGCGCGAACGCAGGCCCTGCTCGCGAGGCGCGTTCGCGCTTCGCCCCTCCCTCTCGGCCGCGCCGGTGCATCCGTCGCAGCCTCGCCGCGCCCCCCTTTTCGTTCGCGCTGGCCATGGATCTCCTTCACGACTCGACTTCGTCTGTCCCGTCCGCTTCCTTCGATTCCACTGCCTGCGTGGCGCTCGCCGAGCGCCACGTGCCCCGCATGCTCCAGGTCGCCCGCAGCATCCTCGGCTGCGAGCACCTCGCCTGGGACGCCGTGCAGGACGCACTGATGTGCCTGTGGCACGAGCGCCATGCCCCGCACGACCTGTGCGGCTGGCTCGTGCGCACGACCGTGCACAAGAGCCTGCACCATGTTCGCACGCGAGCGCGTCGCTCGCGCCACGAGCTGCTCGCGGCGGGGGAGCGCGACTTCGATCCCGCCGTCGATCCGGCCGTGCTGGTCGCGCGCACCGATCTCGCGCGCACGATCCTCGCCGCGATCGAGCGCCTGCCGCGTTCCTTCCGCGAGCCGTTCGCGCTGCGGGAGCTCGAGGGCCTCGACTATGCCGAAATCGCGGAGCAGCTAGGCCTCGCGCCCGGCACGGTGCGCTCGCGCATCCATCGCGCCAAGGCCCTGCTGCGCGCTTCTCTCGCGGACCTCGTCCACGACCCGGCGCTGTGTGCGCTGTGCCAGGACGAGCCGGCTCACGCCCACGGCTGACCTTTTCGGAGCCCTGGCCGGGAACCGCTCACACCCGAGCGGAGATCACCCCACGGCGGCCCTGTTCGCAGGAGCCGTCCTGTCCTGTGTTGGAAGAGCCGGGATGGAGGGCGCGGGAGGTTCGCAGCTCCCGCGCCCCATTTCCTGTCGCGGGGAGTTTCGCTGGATCCGCGGAACTTTCGACGCCGGAGCGGCGAGCGTGCCTCGGTCGCGAGGCGTGCTCTTCCCTCCTGCGCGGCGCGTCGACAACGCTCCACTGGAGGTGCCCATGAGGGGCTCTCGTTCCTTGGTTTCTTCGTCCCGTGTCGCGCTCGGTGCGGCACTGCTGGCGGGATCTTCATTCGCCCAGTCCGCGATCCCCGAAGGCCTGTCTGGCATCGAGATCAGCTACTGCGCGGATCCCGTGCTCGACTCGATCTTCCGCTGCTCGGATGCCGACCTCGGCGGCAACTACAACCAGCCGGGAGAGACGCTGGCGCTGTACGCCGACGTCGTGGACGCACCGCTAGTGGCGCTGGTGGAGCTGGTGGAGCCGCGTCACATCGCGGTCTCTCCCGATGACACCGTGTTCGTGGCCGATTCCACGCGCCGGATCGTGCTCGCCCTGAACGACGTGAACGAGAATGGCACGGCGAACGAGCTCGGGGAGCACTGGGTCTACTTCGATGGCTCGGCGAGCGGCAATGCCGCCGGACTCGTGGTGGCCCACACCGCGGGCCTCTCGAATCGCGCTCCGCTCGGGGCTGTGTGGCTCGCTTCCTCGAGCCTCCAAACCGGGGAGTTCGAGCGCGTGCTGCGGCTTGAGGATCGCACGCTCGACCTCGATGCCAACGACGCAAACGAGGCGTCAGTGTTCGTCGAGTTCTCGGAACTCGCGCCGGGGGATCGCAACATCGCCGGAGTGCGCGAGGGAGTGGACGGAGCGGTGTACGTGCTCGACACGGGCGCAGCGACGCCCGCGGGCCGCGGCATCTATCGACTCGAGGACCTCGACGGGAGCGGAGCCATCGACGCCGCCGGTGAGGTCACGGCGTTCTTCTTGCCGCCCGCGCAGGGCGGTGAGGACTGGGTCGCGCTCGATCAGGACGACGGCGAGAACTGGTATTTGCTCGACCGAGGCAACGGACGCATCTGGCGCGGTCATGACGCGGATGCGAGCGGCGCGATCGACGGGCTCGAGATGCACTCGCTGTGGCAGCTCGGCAGCGGTGTCGACTGGCGCGACATCGGCGTGACCGACGAAGGCGGCATCTTCCTCGGCGTGCTCGGAGCCCCCGGCAAGATCGAGTTCGCCGCGGACATGGATCTCGACGGGACCATCGGCAGCGGTGAGTCGCTGCTCGCCTACGACGTCACGGTCGCCGATGTTGACATCGACTCGCCCGTGGCGGTGGCGGTCGACTTCCACGAGCACGCGGAGGTCGGCGACGCGTTCTGCACGGCCGCATCGATCGTCGGATGCCCCTGCAACAACGGTGGAGCGCCGAATGCGGGCTGCGCGAACTCGACGGGCTTGGGCGCGACCCTCGAAGGCGAGGGCTCGAGCGGAGTCGGCAACGACGATCTTGAGCTGCACGCCTTGCAGTTGCCGCCCAACGCGGCCGCGGTCGCGTTCTACGGCATGCAGCAGGTTGGCAACGGCAATGGCCAGCGCTTCTACGACGGGTTGCGCTGCGTGTCGGGCAGCGTCCGCCGTCTGGGGCTGGCGCAGGTCGATGCGCTCGGCAACGCGCACTGGGGCCCGGGGCTCGTGCAGGATCACGGCTTCGTGGTCGCGACCACGTACAACTTCCAAGTCTGGTATCGCGATCCCAGCGGCCCCTGCGCCACCAGCTCCAACTTCAGCAACGGCCTGTCGATCACCTTCGACCCCTGAGTCCAGCGCCGCGAGATCTCTCGAGGCGGTTCCCTCCTCGGAGATGGGATGGAAGCGGCGCCCGCGTTCCCTTGGGAGGCGGGCGCCGCGCTGTCGTTCGCGGCCCAAGCGAGCCGCGCTCGAGTCGATCAGGGCGTGCGGGCGACGCGCAGGCCGATGTTCGAGACGAAGTCGTCGTCGGGGACCGTGTAGCGGCGGGAGCTGCGGCAGAAGCCCTCTTCGTAGTTGAAGTAGCTGCCGCGAATGACCCGCCGCGTGCCGGAGTCGGGGCCCGTGGGATCGAGCTTGGCGGCACGCGTGTAGTCGCTGTACCAGTCGCTGACCCACTCCCAGGTGTTGCCGAGCATGTCGTGGAGGCCGAGTGCGTTCGAGGCCTTCTGGCCGACCGGCTGAGGCTCGCCGAGGGCATTGCCGCGGTGCCACGCGATCTCGTCGAGCGCTCCGTAGCGACCCGCCTGCACCCCGGCACGGCAAGCGTATTCCCACTCGGCTTCGGTCGGGATGCGCAGGCCCGTGCGGCGGCAGAACTCGCTCGCGAGGCGCCAGCTGGACACGCTGGGGAGGTCGGGCCGACCGTCGCCCGCGCGGCGCGCCGGCCTGTCGTCGACGGCGGTGTTCGTCACGACCACGACGCCCGTGCTCGCGTCGAACTCGCTCTCGACCTCGAGGCGCACGGGGTTGCCCTGCTGGTCGACGGCTTCGACGCGCACGGGCGCGCGCCCGCCCGAGGAGCCTCGAGCGGTCGCAGGCTCGCTCGCCGCGCCCATGACCGCGGTCCACTGGGCTTGCGTCACTTCGCAGCGGCTGAGGTAGTAGGGGCGCGACAGCGTCACGGGGTGGGCAGGGACCTCGTTCGAGCGGGCCTCGTCGTCGCCCGGGCTCTTGCCCATCGTGAACTGTCCCGGGGGCACGAGCAGCATCTCGACGCCGCTGGCCTTGTCCTTCACGCGCCACGGCAGGCCCGTCTTCACGAGTGCTTCGCGCAGGGTCGCGTCGCGCACGACGTTCGGGTCCACCTCGCGAGCGAGCACCTCGCACCACGAGAGCTCCGCGGGGACGTACGGAGTCGTGCTCGCGACCGCGGCGACAACCGGAGCCGAGCTGGATGCGGGACTTGCCGTGCCGACCTTGGGCTCGGCGGTCGCGCTTGGCAGCGGTGCCGAGCGCGCGGGCAGGGCACCGGGCAGCGGGCTGGAGAGCGTTCCGGTCGCCGGGCTCGACTTCAGGAAGCTCGCATGCCACACGCGGTCGAGCTCGTCGTTGCGCGCGCGCAGGCGCTCGCGCAGCCCGTCGCGGTCGTCGCGCTGGCTCATCAGCAACATGCCGCCACGGGACACCGGCACGACTTCTTCCAGCATGCGCAGGCCCATCTGGTAGAGCTCCATCGCGGCCTCGTCGCCGAGTCGCTCCGCGCGCTCGAGGAGCTCGCGCACGAAGTAGGTCGTGCTGAACTGCGCATCGGCGCCGCGCGCGACGTCCTTGACATCCTTTTCGAGCCACGCCTGTGAGGCGATGCGCGTGTTCTCCAGCTGCGGCGGAACGAGTACGCGATCGACCACGTGCACGATCGAGGCGCCGACTTGGATGTCGCCCGCCACGATGCGCGCCTTGAAGCTCTCCTCCGGAGCGCGCGTCCTGCGGAGGCGATAGACGAACACCATGCCGTTGGCGAGCACGTCGAGCACGAAGCGGCTGTCGTTCTCGGAGATCATCGTCGGCCCGCGCTGGCGGTCGTTGAAGTCGAAGCTCCACGCCTGCAGCGTGGGGAGCGCGTGCCAGTCGAGCAGCTCGCGCAGCATGCCGCGATTCGCCGGATCGAAGAGCGCACTGCGCTCCGCATCGGACAGGCGCGCGAACGCGTCGTTGGTCGGCACGAACACGGTCCAGCTGCGGCCCGGCTCGGCCTGCGCCCAGTCCTGATCCGCGCCGCTCGCCTCGACGGCCGCGAGGAATCTTGAGTAGCGTCCGTCGGGCACCGCGCGCAGCGCCTCGAGCAGGCTGGCGGGCGCGGCTTCTTTCATGCCGAGGCACAGCGAGTCTTCGGTGACCTGCGGCTTGGGCAGCACCACGCGATCGATCGCGTGGATCACGCCGTTCGTGCACAGCAGGTCGACGCGCTCGACCTGTGCCTCGCCGTAGCGAAACTCGCGCCCGTTGGCCTGGAGCGCGATGCGATCGCCGCGCAGCGTGCGCGCCATCTGGGCGTCCTCGATGTTGGCGACCTCGTAGGAGACGAGGCGTCCTGGCACGACGTGGTGCGTGAGGATCTCGACGAGACGCTCCTTGTTCTCGGGGAGCAACAGCGAATCGAGCGTGCCCGCGGGCAGGGCCGCGAAGGCCTCGTCGGTGGGGGCGAAGAGCGTGAACGGGCCCTGACCCTTGAGCGCATCGACGAGGCCGGCGGCTTCGAGCGCGGCAACCAGCGTGCGGAAGTTCGCTCCCTGCGCAGCCTCGACGACGTCGAGCTGCCCGCCGCGCTGCTGCTGCGGTCCTGCCGCGAGCGCGGCGGAGGACGCAGGGAACGACGACGTGGGGGACGCAGGAACGGGCAGGGCCAGTGCACAGGCGAGCCAGACGGCTGCGAGGGCGCGCA
>CAITGX010000400.1 GCA_903892045.1 uncultured Planctomycetota bacterium
ATCGGCATGAGCCTCAGCTTGTCGCGGGCCGCGCTGCGAGGGCTCTTCGGCGACGTCGGTGAGTTCGAGCGCACGCCGAAGAGTGGGCGAGATGGCCGAGCGAGCTACGCCGTGCGAGCGCCGCGCCTGCGGGGCATGGAGTGGCTTCTTGCCGTCCATGCAGCGTGGGGTGCCGCGATGGCCGCCGAGCGCGGCTTGCTCGGGAGCGCCACCCTGCTCGTAGTGTTCACTCTGGGCTTCGGCTGGGTGGGAGCGTTGTCGATTGCGGCGACGGTCTCGTCCCCGCGAGGCGCGGACCGAAAGGAAACATGGGAGACAAGTTCGAACGGGCGCGCATCGAGCTCGTCACACTCGACTGCTACGGCACCCTGATCGACTGGGCTGGAGGCGTGCGCGCGGCGCTGGAGCGGATCGAGAGCCTCAAGGGCTGCGATCTCGACCAGCTCGTGCGCGATCGCGAGGCCTGCGACGAGCTGGAGGTGCAGGGCGGCTATGCACCCTATTCCGTCAAGCTCGCGTCGAGCCTGCGGCATGCGGCCGCGCGTCAGGGTTGCGACACGAAGCCGGACGAGGAGCGCGCCTTCGCCGAGAGCATGGCGACGTGGCCGCCGTTTCCGGAGACGCGCGAGGCGCTCACGAGGCTCTCGAGCCTGTACCAGGTCGCGGTACTGTCGAACGTCGAGACGCGCGTGCTGCGCGCGAGCCTCGATCTCATCGGGGTGGACGTCGACTTCATCGTCACGGCCGAGCAACTGCGCTCGTACAAGCCGGCACGCGCGCACTTCGACGCCGCGCTCGAGCGCAGCAAGCGCGACAAGTCGCGCGTCCTCCACGTGGGCGCGAGCATGTTCCACGACATCCGCCCCGCGCTCGACTATGGCTGGAACGTGGCTTGGGTCCGGCGTGACGGCGAGCCTGCACGCGCCGACGTGAAGCCGAGCCTCGAGGTGCGCAGCCTGATCGAGCTGTGCCAGGCGCTGCGCTGCTGAGAGCGAGACGGCCCGACATGCGACGCGGTTACGGGGACGAGGCGCGCGAACAACTCGCGAAGGCCCGCGCGCTGGCGCTCGGGGCCAGCCTCTCGTTCTCGGGCATGTACGTGTGCGTCAAGCTGCTTTCGCCAGGAGTTTCCTCGTTCGAGGCGCTGTTCGCGCGCAGCACGATCGGCCTGCTGGTGTGCTTCGTGCTCCTGCGCCGTGCCGGAAGCGCGGTGCGCTGGGGTTCTTGGAAGCTCAACCTCGCGCGCGCCACCTGCGGCTTTCTCTCGATCGGGGGGCAGTTCCTCGCGCTCCACGAGGGCGGCTGCTCGCTCTCCACGGTGGCTTTCCTCCGGCACGCGGCGCCCGTGTGGATGCTGCTGTTCGTCGGTCCGCTGCTGCACGAGTGGCCCGACCGCCGCGCGAAGCTCGCCGTCGCCGTCGGAGTCATCGGCACCCTGCTCGCGTTGCGCCCTCAGGGCGGAGAGAGCGCGTGGGGCCTCGCGGTCGCGGTGTCCTCGGGCTTCACCGCGGCGCTCGCGCTGATCTCGGTGCGCAAGCTGACCTCGACGGACCATCCCCTGACGGTCGTCACGTTCTTCATGGCGTTCGTGGCGTTGGTGACGGGTCCGATGGTCGCGGTGCGCTGGGCGAGCGTCGGCCCGCAGTGGACCCAGCGCGATCTCGCCTTGCTCGGGATCACCGCCCTGCTCGGCACGCTCGGGCAGCTCCTCAACACGCACGCGTACCGTCACGGCCGCGCCGTCGCGATGGCCGTCACGGGCCTGTCGGAGGTCGTGTTCACGCTGCTGCTCGCGTGGACGATCGCGGGCGACGCGCTGCCGCCGTGGACGACGTTCCTCGGTGGGGGAGCGATCCTCGCGGCCGCCTGGATCGCGACACGTCCGCGCGCGCTGCCCGACGCAGCCGCCTAGTCCGCGGGCTCCATCGTCGCGACCAGCGGAAAGCCGCGCGGTCGCGCCAGGGAACGCACCTGCTCGAGGTAGAGCTCGGCGCGCTCGAAGGAGGTCACCACGACGAGCGCGCTGCCGGACTCATGCACTTCGTAGGTGAGCCTGACGGCCTCGAGGTGAGGCTTGCGGAACAGCGTGATCAGCAGGTCGATCACGAAGTCGAACGTGGTGACGTCGTCGTTGTGCAGGATCACCTTCCAGCGCGGCGAGAGCCGCGTGGAGTCGCGGATCTCGACGTCGGGCTCGAAGGTGGTCTCGTGCGCCACCACGGCGCGCCGCTCACTTCTTCTCGATGTTGCGCGTCAGGTAGTCGACGAGGTCCATCTTCGTGACGATCGCCTTGAGGTGCTGCGAGTCGTCGACGACGAGCGCCACCATGCCCTCGGCGAAGAGCTTGGTGAGCGAGCCGGCGTCATCGGCCTCCGACACGGTGCGCACCTTGCGGAACATGACCTCGGCGACCGAGCTCGACAGGCTCGCGCGGCCTTCGACGAGCTTTCCGAGCAGGTCCGACTCGGTGACGATGCCGACGAGCTTGCTGCCCTCGAGCACCGGCAGCTGGCTGATGCCCTTCTCCTTCATCAGGAGCACCGAGTCCGCCACCGTGTCGGAGCTCGACGCCACGTGCACGTCACGGCGCGGCATCGCGCGCACGAGGTCGGCGACCGTGTTGGTCTCCCACAGGCTCTCGCTGAAGCCGTTGGCGCGCATCCACTGGTCGTCGAGGAACTTGGTGATGTAGTTGCGCACCGAGTCGGGCAGGATCACGACGATGCGCTTGCCCGGGCCGTACTTCTTGGCCATCTCGACCGCCGCCCAGGCCGCCGCGCCGCAGCTGCCGCCGCACAAGAGGCCCTCGTGCCGGATCAGGCGCCGCGCCATCAGGAACGACTCGCGGTCCTCGCTCTTGACCCACTCGTCGACGAGCCCGCGATCGAGCACGTCGGGGATGAAGTCGTAGCCGATGCCCTCGACCTTGTAGCTGTGGATCGGCCCCGGGCCGGCGAGGATCGAGCCCACCGGGTCGACGCCGACGATGCGGACGCTGGGGAGCTTCTCCTTCAGCTTGCGCGCGACGCCGGTGATCGTGCCGCCCGTGCCCGCGCTCATCACGACCATGTCGAGCTTGCCGTCGGTCTGATCGAGGATCTCCTCGGCCGTGCCGTGGTAGTGCGCGAGCGGGTTGTCGGGGTTGGAGTACTGGTCGAGGATGTGCGAGTTGGGGAGGATCTTCTGGAGCTGCTTGGCGACGCCGATGTGGCTCTCGGGCGCGTCCCAGGCCGCCTCGGTCGGCGTGCGGATGATCTCCGCGCCGAGCGCCTCGAGGACGACCTGCTTCTCACGGCTCATCTTCTCGGGCATCGTGATGATCATGCGGTAGCCCTTGACGGCCGCCGCGAGCGCCATGCCGATGCCCGTGTTGCCGCTGGTGGGCTCGATCAGCGTGTCACCGGGCCTGATGCGCCCCTTGCGCTCGGCCTCCTCGACCATGCGCCGACCGATGCGGTCCTTGATCGACCCGCCCGCGTTGAAGAACTCGCACTTGGCGAGGATCTCGCACCCCGTCTTCTGGCCGACGGTGCGCAGGCGGACCATCGGCGTGTTGCCGATGGCTTCGAGGATCGAGTTCATGATCTTGGCCATGGGAGTTCCTTGAGCGAGAGGTTTCGCGGGCCGCAGAGTCTACGGAGTCGGTTCGGCGAGCACGATGCGGCCCTGCGCATCGGTCGAGACGGCGCAGCGCTTGAGTTTTTCGAAGCCCGGCAGCGGGACGCCGAGCGGACCGAGACGCGCCCCGCTGCGCAGGTCGTAGCGCCAGCAGTGCCACGGGCAGGTGACGGCGCCGGAACCGACCGAGCCTTCGAACAGCGGGCCCTCGAGGTGCGGGCAGAAGGCTTGTGCGCAGAGCACTTCGTCGCCGTCGAGGTACAGCGCCATCGCGCCCCAGGGCGTCTCGACGAAGCGCGGCCGTCGCGGGTCGAGGTCGGCGCGCACGAGGCCGGTCGGGAACGAAGCAGGCATCGCGATAGAGTCTAGCCCGCGCGCTCCGTGGCTTTCGACCGCCCTCGCGGCGTGCCACAATCCCGCCGTGGCCCAGAAGACGCTCGTTGTGAAGGTTCCCCCGTCGCGGGCCGCGGACATCGAACGCCGCCTCGCCGCCGGCACGTTCTCGTTTCGCTCCACGCCCCACGCGCTGCTCTCGGTCAAGGGCGAGGGCGTGGTCGCGGTGCTCTATGAGTCGGGCAAGCTCGTGGTGCAGGGCGAGGACCCCGACGGGTTCGTGCTGGCCTATGTCGAGGGCGCCGCTCCCGTGCAGAGCGCGAAGAAGCCCGCCACCCCGACCCCCGACTCCCCGGGGCTGCACGCGGAGACCGTCGTCGGCAGCGACGAGTCGGGCAAGGGCGACTACTTCGGGCCGCTGGTGGTGGCCTCCGTGCGGCTCGAGCCCGAGGTCGCGCGCAAGCTCGCGAACGGCGAGGTGCGCGACTGCAAGCAGATGAGCGATGAGGCCGTGCTGCGCGTCGGCGCCGCGCTCCGCGCGCACGTTCCCCACGCGATCGTCAAGCTCGACCCGCCCCAATACAACGTCGAGCACGCCCGCTGGCGCAACCTGAACCCGCTGCTCGCCTCGCTGCACGCGCGCGCGATCGGCCAGCTCTCGAGCCCCGGCATGCACGTCATCGTCGACCAGTTCGGCAACGAGAAGCTGCTCGAGGATGCGCTGCGGCCGCTCGACATCCGTCTCGAGCAGCGCCACCGCGCGGAAGAGCTGCTCGCCGTCGCCGCCGCGAGCGTGATCGCGCGCGAGCAGTTCCTGCTCGGCATGCGCGCGCTGTCCGAGGCGTGGGCGCTCGATCTCGCGAAGGGAGCGGGGCACCCGGTCGATGCCGCGGCGCGCCGCTTCGTCGCCCTGCATGGCGCCGCGAAGCTCGGCGAGGTCGCCAAGCTGCACTTCAAGAACACGCAGAAGCTGGGCCTGCGATGAAGCTCGTCGTGATGGCCGGGGCCGGCAACACGTTTGCCGTGCTCGACGCGCGCACCCAAGTACTGCCGGAGGACTTGCCAGAGCTCGCGCGGCGGCTGTGCGCCGAAGCTTGGGCCGGCAAGCCGCCGACACTCGATGGAGTGCTGGTCGTACTCGCCGGCGAGGAAGGCAGCGCGTGCCGCATGGTGATCTACAACGCCGACGGCTCGCGCCCCGAGGCCTGCGGCAACGGCCTGCGCTGCGTCGCGAAGTTCGCGCGCGAGCAGGGCTTCTGCGACAGCGATCGCTTTCGCATCGACACGGACGCCGGAGTGCGCGAGGTCGAACTCCTGCGCGAGGGCGGCGCGGTTGTCGGTGCGACGGCACGCATGGGCGCGCCGCGCAAGGTGGAGCGCAAGGTCGCGCTCGCGACGAGCAAGGGTCGCAAGCAGGCCACGCTGGTCGACATGGGCAACCCGCACGCGGTGCTCTTCGTGGCTGACGAGCGCAGGGCGCCCGTGCACGAGCTCGGCCGCGAACTCGAGTACCACCCGCGCTTCCCTCATCGCACCAACGTCGAGTTCGCGACGCTGCGCGATGGCCGCATTCACCTGCGCGTTTGGGAGCGCGGTGTCGGCGAGACGCTGGCCTGTGGAACGGGTGCCTGCGCAACCGCGGTCGCGGCCGTGCTCGAGGCGCGCGCGAGCGCGCCGGTCGAGATCGAGGTGCTCGGCGGTCGCCTGAAGGTCGACTGGGATGGCACGGGCGATGTGATCCTCGCCGGTCCGTGCGAGAATCTGTGGAGCGGCGACGTCAGCCTGCGGGAGAACGAGCGATGAGCGACATTCGCGTGGAACACAAGCTGGGCCTGCAGGGCGCTGTCGAGCGCTTCCAGGACCTCGCACGGCGGCACGACCTCAAGCTCCATTCGAGCGACGGTGGGCACAGCGGCACGCTCGAGAAGAAGCTGCCGTTCGTCGGCTCGGCCCAGGGCCGGTTCTTCGTCACGGACACTGCCGTCGAGATCACGATCGACAGCGCGCCGTCGTTCCCCGGACCGGAGACGATCCGTCGCATGGTGTCGGAAGAGCTCGCCAAGGCCCTCGCCTAGGCTCGGAGCCCTCGCGGCGTGACGTACTTGCTGCACATCGTCGTCGCCCTCTCGCTGGTGATGGCGGCGGCCGAAGGTCTCGGCCTCGACGTGCAGGTTCCGTGGGCCGTGGCCGCGCTCGCGCTCGTGCCGCACGCGCTCGCGTGGCTCGTGCGCAGGCTCGGCATCGCGGGGCACTTCTCGATAGGCGGCTGGGTCCTGCTCGCGCTGCGCCACTCAGCACTCGGGTGCTTCGCTCTCGCGACGCTCGCGCTGGGCTGGTCCTCGAGCGTTGCGCAGTGGAGCGGCACGCGGCTCGACCTCTGGAGCTGGCCAGGGCTCGAGATCCTGCTCGTGCTCGTGCCGTTCTTCGCGTACACGCTGCTCGCCATCGACGCGCGCGTGCGGTTGCTCGACCGTCGTCCCGAGCAGCGATCCGACTTGCGACGTCTGGAGCTGCGCTCACTGTTCGCGTCGTTGTTGCCGTTCGCCGTGATGATCGCTGCGACCGCCGCGCTCGGTCTCCACGAGCCGTTGCGCGTGCAAGTCGAGCATGTGGGCCTGTGGAGCGCGCTGTTCGCGGCCGGACTGCTCTCCGTGCTCGTGTGGCTCCTGCCGTGGCTGCTTCGGCACGCGTGGAACACGTCTCCGCTGCCCGCGGGCCGCGCACGCAGCACGCTCGAGGGACTGGCGAGCAAGCTCGGCTTCCGCTGCCGCGAGCTCGTCGTGTGGCACACGGGCTTCCAGCAGGCCAACGCGGCGGTCGTCGGCATCGGACCCTCGCGCACGGTGCTGTTCTCCGACCTGCTCCTCGCCCAGCTCGGCGAGCGCGAGCTCGAGGCCGTCTTCGCGCACGAGATCGGCCACGTCGTGCGCCACCACGTGTTGGTCTTTGCCGCGTGGTCGCTCGCGCTGCTGCTCGGAGCGGACCTGCTGATCGACTCGCTCGGCTTTGGCGACAGCGTCGAAGGTCTCGTGCTGCTCGGGATGACGTTGCTTCTGTGGTACTTCGTCTTCGGGTGGTTCTCGCGCCGAGTCGAGCTCGAGGCCGACTGGCACGCGCTCGAGACCACGGGCGACGCGGAGGCGCTGATCTCCGCACTCGAGCGCGTCGGAGGAACGCACGGCCGGGTGCGCGACTCATGGCGTCACTTCGGTACCGCGCGGCGCATGGAATTCCTGCGCAGCGCCGCGAGCGATCCGTCCATTGGCCATCGTCTCGCCCGCAGGCTGCAGCGTTTTGGCATCGCAGGCGGCGTCGCGGTGGCCCTGGTGCTCGCCGCACAGGCACGCGAGCTGCTGAATTCGTATCCGCGCGATCAAGTGGCCGCCTCGCTGGCGTCGGGCCACTACGCGCAGGCCGCGGACTGGGCCCGCAAGGTGCCCGCTCTCGAGCCTGAGCTGTCCGTGCTCGTGTCCCGCGCGCTGTCGACCGGAGAGTGCGCGCCATCGACGGAACGCCTCGTCGAGCTCGCGCGGGAGGCACAGGCGCGCGACGCGCGAATCGAGGCGCTCGAGTACTTCACGCTCGCCTACCTGCGCGGAGAGCGCAGCGTCGATGTCGAGCTCGACGCGCTCGAAGCCGAGCTCAGAACTGGAAGTAGATGAACGGCTTCACCGCCGCATTGGTGAAGGCCAGCGCGAGCGGCACGAGGATTCCGAGCGCGGTCGCGTAGCCCCACGGTGGCATGCGCTCGCTCGTGCGCTCGAGCCAGCGCTTCGAGCACGCCCCATGCACGAGCGCGAGTCCCGCGAACGTCGCGATCGGGATCCAGCCCGTCGAGCGCGTGCCGGGGCTGTCGAACAGCACGAAGGAGCGCACCGTGACGAGCGC
>CAITGX010000401.1 GCA_903892045.1 uncultured Planctomycetota bacterium
CCCCGAGCGCCGACGGCCAGCTCACCGAGCTCGTCGCGTACCAGCTGCCGTTTGGTCGCAAGTGGGTGCACCGCCTGCAAGTGCCGCCGGCGTCGCTCTACAACTCCGGGCCGATGCCGATGCCGCTCGCGGGCGCGACCGGGATCGTTCTCGCGTACACCGAGACGCCGCGCGTGCGCGGCCAAGTGAGCGTGCCCCGCACGATCCTGATGCTGCTCGACCGCGAGAGCGGAGCAGCGCGCGACACCATGCAACTGCCGGCCGAGCTCGGACCGGCGGAAGTGCTCGACCTCGAGTCGTTCGGCCCCAACCTCTGGGTGGCTGGACAGGGTGGAGTGCTCCGGAGGGCCAGAAAATGATCCACAGCATCCTGCGTCTCGTCGCGCTGCTGGCGGTCGCGTTCGCGTGGGGCTCGCCCCTGCGCGCGCAGTCGCCGCGCAGCCCGCTCGAGGAGGCGCCCATCGTCGTGACCCCGGAGCACGCGCGCGCTGTCGAGCGCGGGCTCGAGTGGCTCGCGGCCAACCAGATCACCGAGGGCTCCGAGCGCGGCGCGTGGATCGCGCTCATCGGCTACAAGCTCAACACGGGCTTCCGTCACACCGCGGCCGACAAGGGCCATCTCGGCGTCACCGCCATGGCCGGCATGGCCTTCCTCGCCGGAGGCCACCTCCCGGGGCGCGGCAAGTATGGTCGCAACGTCGAGGAAGCGCTCGAGTTCGTGCTCAAGTCCGTACAAACGGACGGCTACACGACGCACGGTGGCTCGCGCATGTACAGCCACGCCTTCGCGACCTTGTTCCTCGCCGAGGTGTATGGCCAGACGCACCGTCAGGACATCCGCGGCAAGCTGCAGCTCGCGGTCGACTTCATCGTCAACTCGCAGAACCAGGACGGCGGCTGGCGCTACGAGCCGTACGCGGTCGAGAGCGACATGTCGATCGTTGTCTGCCAGGTGATGGCGCTGCGCGCGGCCCGCAACATCGGCATCCGCGTGCCGAAGAGCACCATCGATCGCGCGGCGAAGTACGTGGTCGACTCGGCCGTCACCGAGGAGAGCATGAGTCGCAGCTTCGGCATGTTCAACGCGCGCAACGAGCTCGGCTCGTTCCACTACCAGAAGAACGATGGCTCGCGCTCGTCGTTCCCGCTGACGGCTGCCGGCGTGACCGCGCTCTACGGGGCCGGCGTCTACTCGGATCGCTCGATCGACGACGGCATCTCGTACCTGCGCTCGCGCCTCGCGCAGTTCAACCACGAGTACGGCCGCGGCGCCGGCGGCCACTACTTCTTCTGGTACGGCCACTACTACGGCGTGCAGGCCATGTACACCGCCGGCGCCGACGACTGGGAGTCGTACTTCGCGACCGTGCGCGACGAGATCCTGCGCATGCAGCAGGACGACGGCTCGTGGCCCAACGAAGTGGGCCCCGGCCCCGCGCTCGGCACGGCCGCCGCCGTGCTGATCCTCGAGATCCCCTACCGCTACCTGCCCATCTTCCAGCGCTAGCCACCCCGCGTGTCACGCCCCATCGCACCCCACGAACTCGCGGCCACTCCGGCCCTCGCAGCGCTGCTCGCGCGCCTGCGCCGCCGTCTCGTCGCCCAGATCTGGCTCCATGGCGTCGGCGGTGTCCTCGTGCCCCTGTGCCTGTGGCTCGCGTTCGTGTTCTTCGCGGACTGGGCGCTGCACGTGCCGCTCGCGGTGCGCTGGTTCCACCTCGCAGTTCTGGTGGCCTTGCCGGTCGCGCTGTTCTGGCGCGAAGTGCTGCGCCACCTGCGCCGCGTGCCCGACGCCGCCGGTCTCGCCGTGCTCGTCGAGCGAGCGCACCCGGAGCTTCACGAGCTGTTCGTCACCGCGGTGCAGGTGCAGGCGCGCGACGCGTCCAAGGTCGACGCGGAGCTGCGCAATCGCATTCTGCGCGACGCGGACCTCCGGGCCCGCGCGCTCGGCCTCGAGGGCGTGCTGGTCGAGCGGCCGCAGTCCCTGCGCGCGCTCGCCGGATTTGCCGCACTCGCTCTCGCGCTCTTCGGCGCAGCGCAAGGCGGAGAGACGACACGCATCTTCCTGCGTCGCCTCGTCGGCGGCGACGTCCCCTGGCCGCAGCGCACGACGCTCGAGCTCATCGTCGCGGACATCGCGCGACCGGGCGAGTTCCTGCGCACGGAGGGCGAGCTCGTGATCCGCGTCGCGCGCGGCACCGATCTCCCCATCTCCATTCACGCTCGCGGCGAACGCCCCGAGGAGGTCACGCTGCACTTCAAGGACGGCGGCAACGCCGTGCTCTCGTCCGCGTCGGACGGCGACTTCCGCACGCTCCTGCGCTCGCTGCAAGAGCCGCTCGAGTTCTATGCCACGGGCGCTGATGACGAGGACCAGCTGCCGCGCCTGCGCGTGGAAGTCCTCGATCCGCCGGACATCGCTTCGCTGGCGATCGAGGTCACGCCGCCTGCCTACGTCGCTGCGGTATCCCGCGTCGAGTTCGATCGCGACGTGCGCGTGCTCGCTGGCTCGCGGCTCGCCATCCGCGTCCTTCCCGCGCCCGCCGACGCGGTCGGCTCCGTGCGGGTCCTGCCTGCGGACACGCAGCTCCCGCTGGAGCCGCGCCCGTTCCCGCTGCGCGAAGGCGAGGCGGAAGCCCGCACGGGGCTCGGCTTCGAGCTCGTCGCGGACCAGTCCTTGCGCTACCGCTTCGAGTTGCGCGACGCCACCGGACTGGTCGATCCCGATCCGGGCCTGTTCTCCGTCGACGTGATCGCGGACGAGCGCCCCGAAGTCGAGCTGGTGTCCCCCGCACGCCTCGAGATCGAGACGCTGGCCCAAGGCGCGCTGCGCATCGGAGCGCGGGCGAGCGATGACCTCGGCATCACTTCGCTCGCGTGGCGGACGCGCAGCCTCGGTGGCGAGGAGCGCAACGGCGAGTGGAGCGAGCTGCCCCTGCGCGACATTCCGATGCCGCTGCGCGGCGACGAGGCTCCGCGCGGAGTCGCCGTCGCTGGCACCGCGCGGATCGACGTCGGCAACCTTGCAGGCGCGAGCACGAAGCTCGCGGTCGGCGACTTGTTCGAGCTCGAGCTGCGCGCGCTGGACACGCGCCCCGCCGTCGACGGGGCTCCGGATCCGCGCGGCACGGGCACGAGCGCGCCAGTGCGCCTGCGCATCGTCAGCGAGGAGGAATTCCTGCGCCGCCTGCAGGACCGCCTGTCCCGCGCACGCGGCGACGTCGCCTCGCTCGACGAGCTCCTGCGAACCCAGGCGACGCGCACGCGCGACCTGCTCGCCGCCCTCGAGTCGAGCGGCGAGGTGCCCGGTGGTGCCGAGCTCGCTGCGGCGCTGTCCGGTGAGCGCCGGGTGCTCGGCGACAGCGAGGCGCTCGTGCGAGAGTTCGCCGGAGCGCTGGAGAGCGTGCTGTACGCGCGTGTCGATGACAAGGCGCTCGCATTGCTCGAGGCCCTCGACACGGAGCTCGCGGGTGTCTCGACCAAGAGCTTCCCGCTCGAGAGCTGGAAGCGCTTCGCCGAGACGCTGCGCGGCCAGCGTTCGGGCGACTCCGGCATCGCCACGCAGCTCACGGGCCTCTTCGACCTCGCCCTGCGCGCGAGCGCCGACGAGCTCGCGGAAGCCAGCGCGGCGCTCGAGCGCGCCAGTCGCAGGACGGACCTTGCGCAGGTGCAGGGCGAGCTCGCGCTCGCCGTCGAGCGCGAGACGCGCGCGCAGGAGCACGTCGCCGCGCTCCTCGACCGGCTCGCCGAGTGGGACAACTTCCAGTCCATCCTGACCCTGACCCGCGACATCCTCGGCCGCCAGAAGTCGATCCGCGACAAGACCGCGGACATGACGGGAAATCGCAGCAAATGAAGCCCTTCCAGCCTTCCACGCGCGCCTTGGCGGCGCTGCTCGGCGCACTGTGCCTCTGCGCGCTGCCCGCGCCGGCGGCACAGGAGCGCGACACCACGTCGATCCTCGAGGAGCAGGAGCTCCTGCGCCGCCAGCTGCAGCGCCTCAAGCGCACCATGGAGGCGCTGGTGCCGCGGCTCGAGAAGGAAGGTCGCCCGCGCGCGCTCGAGCTGCTGAAGGACGGCCTGAAGATGCTCGACCAGCGCAGCGACGGCTCCGGCCAGCTGACGCTCGAGGAGCTGATGGACCGCGCCCGCGAGGACGTGCAGGCAGGTCAGGTCGCGACCTCGATCCAGCGGCAGGAACAGATCATCGCCAACCTCGAGCGGCTGCTGTCCGTGCTGCTCGATCGCCAGAACGTCGAGAACCTCGAGCGCTCGCTCGAGGAGCTGGCGCAGGTGAAGCAGGACCTCGCCGAGCTCTCGAGTCAGGAGCGCGCGCTGCGCGAGCGCACGGAGCAGCTGCGCGAGCAGAGCCGCAACGACGCACAGCGCAAGCTGGAAGCCGAACTCGCGCGAATTGCGGAAGAGCAGCGCAAGCTGCTCGAACAGAACGAGCGCGCTGGCCGCGAGAGCGGGGCGCTGGCTCTGGAGCAGATCGCCAAGGAACTCGAGACCCTGCGCAAGCAGCAGGAAACCGACGCCGCGGTCCTCGAGTCGTGGAAGCCGGCTTCCTCCGAGCGTCTGGAACAGGCCGCGCGCGAGCTGGACACGGCCCGGCGTGATGCGGCGCGTGCGGCGCGACTGCAGCAGGCGGCCGAGGAGCTGCGTCGCGCGGCGACGGAGGCGCGTGCGCCGGCGAACGAGCGCAAGGCGGCCGAAACGGCGGCCAAGCTGGAGCAGTCGGCTCAGCGCGAGGAGCGCCAGCAGCGCGCGAGCGGCGATGAGTCCGCCGCACGCGCCGCGGAAGCGCTGCGCAAGTCGTCCGAGGCCATGCGACAGGCCGGCGAGGATGCGGCCGCTCGCGAGCGAGCCGCTCAGGATGCGGAGTCGCGCGCTGCCGAGCTGCAGGCCGAGGCCGCGCGTCAGGCGCAGGCCGCGCAGTCGGCCCGCGAGGCGGCGCAGAAGGCGCTGAACGAGAGCGGCGCCGCCGGCGAGACGCAGGCCCCCGGCGAGCAGGCCGCTCGCAGCGAGCTCGAGCGCGCACTCGAGGCTGGCAAGGCCAGCGCAAGCGAGCAACAGCCCGAGGCAGCTGCGCGAGCCGCCGAGCAGGCCAACAAGGCCACGGAACGCGCGGCTGCGGAGCTGCAGCGAGCGGCCGAGGACCAGCGCAAGCTCGGTCCCGCGCTCTCCTCGTCGCAGAACGAGTCCGCCGAGAAGGCCGAGCGCCTCGCGCGCGGACTCGAGTCCCTGCCGGCGCCGAAGCCCGAGGGCGAGCAGGCGGCACGCGAGGCGCTCGAACGCGCCGCAGCGGCGATGCGCGAGGCTTCGAGCGCGGCACGCAGCCAATCTCCCGAGCAGGCGGCGCAGAGCGCGGCCCGCGCGGAGCAGGCCCTCGAGCAGGCGCAGCAAGCTCTCGAGCAGGCGCGCGAGGCGCGCAGCGAGTCCGCCCAACCCGCGGCTCAGGGCGCGCGCGAGGAGCTCGCACGCCAGCAGGCCGAGCTCTCGCAGGCGACCCAGCAGGCCGCGAGCGAGGCGCCGCAGGGCTCGATGTCGCCGGAGGCGAGCTCGCAGGTCGAGAGCGAGATGCAGCAGGCGCGCGAGGCCATGCAGCGCGCCGCCGAGCAGATGCAGCAGGGACGCAGCGCGTCCGCGGCGGAGTCGCAGCGCGAGGCGCTCGAGTCGCTGCAGCGCGCCCAGGAAGCCGCCGAAGAGGGCGTGCGTCCCCAGACCGACGCGCAACGGCAGGAAGCCGAGCAGCAGGCGAAGCAACAGGAAGAGATCCGGCGGCAGTTGCTCGAGCTCGCCAAGCGCAACCAGGAGCGACGCAACGCGCGCCCCACCCCGAGCGTCGAGCAGGCCGCCAAGAAGGCGCAGGAGGCCGAGGAATCGCTCGATCAGGGCGAGCTCGATGAGGCCGAGCAGGCGGAGCAGGAAGTCGAGCGCGAGCTCGAGGAAGCGCGCCGCGAACTCGAGCAGGAGGAGCAGCAGTACCAGCGCTTGCGACAGGAGGAACTCCTGTTCCGCATCGCGGAGGAGCTGCAGGCTCTCCTGCAGTCCGAGGGCACTGCGCTCGCGCAAGTGCGGGAGGTCGACGCGGCTCGCGCGGGCAGCGACAAGCTCTCGCGCGCCGATCGACTCCGCCTGCGCCGCATCAGCGGCGACGTCGCGCAGGCCGCCAAGCGCACCGAGGAAGTCGCCACCGCCATCGAGCAGGAGAGCTCGCTCATCTTCGCGCACGTGCTGCGCGAGGTTCGCCAGGACCTCGAGCGCGTCGCCCGCGATCTCGACGAGGAAGGCGGCAACGAGACCGGCGTGCGCACGCAGAGCCTGCTCGAGGACGCCATCGAGGCGACCCAGTGGGCCCTCGACGCGCTCAAGGAAGAGCAGCAACGCCGTCAGGAAGAGCGCAACCAGCAGCAGCAACAGCAGCAGGAAGAGCAGGACGGCCAGCAGAAGGACCCGCTGGTCCCCGACGCCGCCGAGCTGAAGCTCCTGCGACAGCTCGAGGTCGACACGCTCTCCGCGATCGATCGGCTGCTGGTCGTCTATCCCGAGCTCGCGCGCGGCGAGGCTGAACCGGAGGCGCTCGAGGACGTGCTGCGGCTCGCCGAGCGCCACGAGCGCACCACGCGCCTGTTCCAGCAGTTCCGCGCCCGGCTGGGCCTGCCCGCTCCCGAGGAGAAGAAGCCATGAAGCAACTTGTCCCGTTCGTTCTGATCGCGTCCGCGTGGCTCGCGCCCGCCGCTGTCGCTCAGGAGGAGAGTCCGCTCCTGCCGCCGCAGCTCAGCGCGGATCCCCGCGAGCGCATGAAGGAGCTCTTCGTGCAGGTCGAGCGTCGCCTCGGAGAGATCGACCAGCTGCTCTACCGGGCGGGCTCGGGCGAAGCTCCGCTCGAGTCGCAGGCCGAGAGTGGCATCGGCGAGCTGCTCAAGCAGTCGCGCTCGAGCGGGCAGCGCGTGCTCGACGACATCGACGAGCTGCTCAAGATCGCCCAGCAGATGGGCGGCTCCGCCAAGCCCTCGCGCTCGGGCCAGCAGGGGCAGCAGCAGGGACAGGGCGAAGGGCAGGGACAGCAACAGGGCCAGCAGGGTCAGTCGCCCCAGCAGGGCTCGCAGCGTCCGCAGGCTCAGGAGCGCACGCCCGAGGCTCCCGGCCAGCAACCGCAGCCCCAGCAGGGCCAGCCGCAGTCGCAGCCGGGCGAGGAGCAAGGCAAGGGCGCCAACCAGCCGCAGCCCGGCGAGTCGAAGCCCGAGGGCGATCGCGCATCGAAGGATCCGGCGCGCAACTCTGCCGGCAACGCGCCGCCGACGTCCGCGAAGGGGCAGGCCGACGGAGCGCGCTCGAACGAGCAGTGGGGCGACCTCCCGCCCACCGTGCGC
>CAITGX010000402.1 GCA_903892045.1 uncultured Planctomycetota bacterium
GGCCTACATGTCGCCGGAGCAGGCCATGGGCAAGGTGAAGGAGCTCGGGCCGGCGAGCGACGTGTACGCGGTCGGCGCGATGCTCTACCACCTGCTGGCAGTGGAAGCGCTGGAGATGCCGTACGTGCCGAAGGGCGCGCGCATGTCGGCGCGGTCCGTGCATGCATGCGTCATCCAAGGCGCCCCCACCGCTCTCAGCTCACTGGCGCCGAAAGCTCCCGCCGAGCTGCTCGCGATCATCGAGAAGGCCATGTCGCGCGACGTCGCGACGCGCTACCGCGACATGGAAGCGCTCGCGAGCGACCTGCGCGCCTACATCGAAGGCCGCGTCGTCTCCGCGTACGAGACGGGCTCCTGGGCCGAAGCGAAGAAGTGGGTCCAGCGCAACAAGCCACTGACCGCCGCCGCCGCGGCCGCCGTGCTGGCGCTGCTCGGAGGCATCGCCTTCTCATGGAACTTCGCGCTCGACGCAGATGCGCAGCGCAGGGATGCTGACGCGCAGCGCGCCGTCGCTGAAACTGAGCGAGAAAAGACGGCAAAAGCCAACGAGCGACTGCTGGCCCAAGCTCGCGAAGCGAAGCTGCGCGGCCTCGCGCAGGAGCTGGCGCGCTTCCGGGCGCAGTGCCGCACCACGGAAGGTCTGGATCGTGTTGGCAAGCCCGCATGGCAGTGGTGGCTCGACGAGGCCGACCGGCTGCTCGACGGCCGCGAGGAAGACCTCGCCCGAAGTATCGAGTGGTCTCCCGGCCGCAAGGACGTGCAAGCGAAGCTCGCGGAGCTGCGCGAGCGCGCACTGCCGTGGTCCGACGCGGACAAGGCGAAAGACGTTGCCGCTCATCCGGCGCAGCGCAAGATCCGTCAACTGGAACAGGAACGCGACGAGCGGCTCGAGGAGCTGCGCGACGAAGCCGACGAGAGCGATGCTGCGAGCTTGGAAGCCACGCTCGCGAAGACGCGTGCTGACTTCGAGGCCCGCATTGCGCCATTGAGTGCGGAGGCTCTGGGAGCACCGCGCGCGACTTGGCGCTTCGAGCGCAGCGAGGACGAGTGGTGGCATGCGCAGCTTGCCGAGCTGGAGACGGAGCTGGCCTGGCTGGAATCGATGCGTGCTGTTGCGCACGCGGCGAATCGCAGCGAGCGTGCGCAGCGGCTGTGGGCGGAGGCGATCGAGGGGATCTCGCGTGCTCCGAAGTACGCCGGGCAGCGCTGGCCGAGCGGAGAGCGCCTGACGCCGCAGGCGGGCCTCTTGCCCTTGGGCGAGAACCCCGCCACGGGCCTGTGGGAGTTCGTGCACTTGCAGTCGGGGACGGAGCCGGTGCTGGGCGCTGACGGTCGCGTGCAGCGCAGCCCCGAGGGTCACCTGACGCTCACGCCGGAGACGGGCATGGTGCTGGTGCTGTTGCCCGGCGGTCGCGTACCGAGGGCGGATTCCGATGAGCAGCAACAGGAAGACTGGATCACGTCTGTTGACCTTGTGCCGTTCCTCTTGTCGAAGTACGAGCTGACGGCGGAGCAGTGGGATCGACTTTCGCTGCGGCGCGGTTACTCGTACACAAAGGGAAAGTCGCTGACGCCCGCGGATGAGATCTCTTGGGACGACA
>CAITGX010000403.1 GCA_903892045.1 uncultured Planctomycetota bacterium
AAGTGCGACGGGCGCCCGAACGCGAACGGCGGGTCCTTGTCGAACTCGTCGGTGAGGGCGATGCGCGAGAAGCCGCCGTCGCCGGAGAGCTCGTTCGCGAGGGCGAAGTCGAGTCGCCCCTTGGCCGAGGAGAGCGTCCAGAGTTCGAGCGGCTCCGGCCTGTAGCCGAAGGTCTCGTCGAGTAGCCGCGCGAGGTCCGCCTGCTCAACGCGCGCGGAGCTCCTGCGCCCCACGCGGTCGCTCAGCATCAGGAAGATCCCCTCGCGGCAGAACGCGGGGAGCTGCTGCAGGGCCGCTCGTGCCTCGGGACTCCACGGCGGACGCGCGGCTTCCCACGGAATCGGACGCGCCTCGACGGTGTTGAAGCGCTCGAGCGCCGCGTGGCTGCGGAACATCCACGGAGCGGAGACCGCGACGAGCCCGAGCCCCGTCAGCGCCGCGCGCCCCAGCACACGTCGCCAGTCCGCACGCAAACGCAGCCACTCGAAGGCCAGCAGGAGCGCGACGAAGGCGACATGCTCGGAGCGCAGCAGGTTCGCGCAGCCGTGCAGTGCCCCGAGCGTAAGTGCGATCGAGAGCGAGCGTCGCTCGCGCGTCCAGCCATGCACGGCGAGCGCCCCGACGACGAGGAACAAGTACGGCGCTTCGTTGTTGAGCGATGTCGCGAGCTCGAGCTGACCAAACGAGAGCGCGAGCAACGCGGCCGCGATCACGGCTTGCCGCGGCGTCGCCCACGCGCGCAGGCCGACGAACAGCAGCCCCACCGTCGCTCCACCGAGCGCGCACAGCGCGAGCTTGAGTCCCGAGAAAGGCGCGCGCAGGTCGCCGCCGAAGCTCTCGATCAGGAACGCCATGCCAGGCGCGCGCACCGGAAGATCGAACTCGAACGGCTGCCCTGCTCGCAGCGCGCGCGCCCACTGGATCCAGACCGGAGCGTCCCCCTCGTAGAGCGCCGAGTGCGGCCAGCCCGCTCCCTCACTTCCGAACAGGAACAGCGCGCGCAAGGCGAACGCCGCAAGGCCAAGGCCGAGCGCCCACAGCGTGTCGGCGAGCCTCCAGCGCTGCGTCGCGACGTTCACGGGCGCACTCCGAGCTCGGGGAAACGGACGGAGCGCATGCAACGCAGGTGCGACTCACCCGTGTTGGGGCACGTCTCGCGATGGCAGGGCCCGCACGCGACGAGCGCGCGAGCGAGGCGCGTGCGCTCGGTGAAGTCCGCGGTGTGGCGCGGATCGGTCGGGCCGCACACGACGGCGAGCGGCGTGCCCACCGCCGCGGCCACGTGGCGCGGACCGCTGTCGGCAGTGACGACGAGCGAGGCGCGCTCGCAGAGCGCCACCAGCTCGGGCACTCCCGCAACCTCGTCGACGCAAGCGTGCGCATTCGGCAGCGTGGTGGCGAGCTCGCGCACGGCGGCCTCTTCGCCCGGTCCGCACACGAGCACGAGCGGCTCGGAGTGCAGCCGCAGTGCCTCGATCCACTGTTCGACGGGATAGGCCTTCGCGGAGCCGGGGCGCCCGCCAGCGTTGACCAGCGTGAAACGAGCCGTTTCTGGGAGCCCGAAGCCCGAGAGTCGTCGCGACGCGCGTGCGCGCGCCGTCGCACTCGCTGCGAGTCGCGGTCGCGGATCGTTCACGGTCACTCCGAGCCAGTGCACGAGCTCGACGCACGTGCTGCCGAAGGGCCGAGGCAAGTAGCGCGCTCCACGCCCCACCGTGCCGATGCCGACCGGCGCGGCGCCGCGTTCGAGTGCCGGTTCGAAGGCCTCCGTGAGCAGCCAGCCGCGTGCATCGCGCGACCAGCCGACGACACGAGAGATTCCCGCGCGACGAGCGGTCCAAGCGCTGCGAAACGAGTTGACCAGCAGCACGGCGACGTCGTGACCACGCCAATTCGCCGGGTCCGCCGCATCGACGCGCGGGCAGCCCGGCAGCGCGTCTCCGAGCACCTCCATCAGGCGCGGCTTGCCGGCGAGCGTCAGCGCGCCGCAGCGCTCGCGCAGCGCACGCAGTGCCGGCTCCGCCATCACGAGGTCGCCGAGCCAGTCGGGCACGCGCACGAGAACGCGCTCGCCGCCGCGCAGGCGCACGCTCACGCGAGCGCTCCCGCGCGCGCCCGCTCGAGCACGCGATGCGCCGCGGCCACCACGCGCGCGGGCTCGATGCCCGTCATGCAGCGGTGGTGCCCGAGCGGACACGTGCGCTCCATGCACGGCGAGCACTCGAGGTCGATGCGCACGACTTCGGCGAGCTCCAGCGACGTCGCGGTGAGCTCCGGGATGTTGGGCCCCATGATCGTCACGCAGGGCACGTCGAACGCGGCGGCGACCCAGCGCGGGCCGGAGTCGCCGACGACGAGCAGGCGCGCATCCGCAACGAGCGCTTTCAGCGTCTCGAGGTTGCGCTCGGACTTGCCGAGCGAGATCGCGCCGCGCCGCGAGGCCGCGCACACCGCACCGATCAGGGGTTCCTCGCCGGGACCGCCGCTGACCACGCTCTGCAGCCCGAGCTCGTCGTGCAGGCGATCGAGCGCGGCCGCGAAGCGGTCCGCGGGCCACAGCTTCGCCGCGCCAAAGGCGGCTCCGGGGCAGCACACGATGTAGCCGCGCTCGAGGTCGACGCCGAGCTCGCGCAGGGTCGCGCGCTGGCGCTCGCGGAGCTCGTCGCGAACGTGGAGACGCGGATGGATCGAGTCGAGCGTGATGCCGGCGAGGCCGGCGACGTCGCGCAAGAGGTGCGCGGTCGGGATCGGCGCGCGGCGACCGTCGCGCGCGGGCGGCACGACGGCATGCGTGAGCAGCCAGCGGCGCTGCGAGAGCGCGCTCCCCATGCGCAGCGGAACGCCCGCGCGCCAAGCTCGCCAAGCGCTGCCGAAAGAGTTGGAGAGCAGGAGAACCGCATCCGGCGCGAGCTCGCGCAGGAGCTGCGTCTCCTCGCGCGCCCCGTGAGCTCGCACGTTGGCTCCCCACGGCCCGTCGGCGAGCAGCGGCGCGAGGTGCTTGCGCACGAGGATCGTCGTGCGCGCAACGTGCGCGCTCGCCAGCGCGGCCTCGAGCACCGGCGTCGCCATCGCGAGGTCCCCCACCCAGTTGGGCGCGCAGATCGCGAGATGCTCGAGGCGTTCGATCATTGGCCGGTGACGGGGTCGCGCCAGCGCGGGACGTGCGCGGCGATGCGGGCGGCCTTCGCGAGCACGGCGCGCGCGAAGCTCTTGCGCCCATCGTGCGACGCGATGCCGCGCGCGTCGAGATAGAGCACGAGGAACCGCAGGCGGGCGTGCGCGGTCACGGTCGCCGGGCAGGAGTGCAGCAGAGCGGCGAGGTCCTTCACGAACCAGCGCTCGCGGGGCGCGCGCTCGCGGCGTGCGCGGCCGACATCGACGAGGAAGAGCCCCGCCGGAGTGACGAGCCAGTGCGCGAGATAGAGATCGCGGTGGTACCAACCCGCGGCGTGCAGGCGCGCGACGGAGCGCGCGAGCTCGGGGACGAAGCGTGCTGCGGCGTCCGCATCACGCTCGCATGCCTCGGCGAGCGAGCTCGAGTGCTCGAGGTGCTGCATCCACAGCGCGCTCGGGCCCGAGAGCGCGCCGCCGTCACACCAGCCATAGGCCTCCGGCACCGCGATGCCGGCGAGCGCGAGCTCGCGCAGGTTGTCGGCTTCGCGCTGCGCGACGGACCGCGCGCGTCCGCGCAGCAAGTCGTGCACGAGATCGCGCCAGTCGGGGGTGGAGTAGCGCTTGACCACCACGGCGGGGTCCGCGGGCCAGCGAAACGTCGCACGGCCGGCGAGGGCGCGCAGGGCGGTCGCGGGGCGGGCCGCCAGAATGTCCCGCAACAAGTCGCGTGGCTCCCGGGCCGCGCCGCGCAGCTCACGCTCGACCCACGCGCGCCCCCCGCCCGGCCCCGTGGCGGCGCGCTCGGCCTCGCTCGGACGCGTCGTGGAGCCCATGGGACGCCATGGCACCAGCCGCGGGGCTTCGCTGCAACCGCGAAGGCTCCCGTGCGCGTCAGGATGGGGCGCAGAGGGCCGAAACGCGCTCGGGGATTCTCAAGCGGCCCCGCGGAGGCTTCAATCTTTGGCCCGTGTGCTTGCCTAGGCCCCCTACCGGGCCCCGGGCAAGCGACGCGGGTGATTCGAACGTTCGAAGCCCCAACGAGACCGCCCGCGGCGCGCCCCGAGGCGGACCACGAAGACCATGTCGACCGCTCCCCAAGTCAAAGCCCCGATGGACGAGTTCAACCCCTTCCAGGCCATGGCCCAGCGCTTCGATGTCGCGGCCGACAAGCTCGGACTCGACGAGGGCCTGCGCGAGGTGCTGCGGACGCCGGACAAGGAGCTCACGGTCGCCATCCCGGTGATGATGGACAGCGGCAAGCTCAAGGTCTTCACGGGCTACCGCGTGCAGCACAACTTCTCGCGCGGCCCGTGCAAGGGCGGCATCCGCTACGCGCCCGACGTGCACCTCGACGAGGTGCGCGCGCTCGCGGCGTGGATGACGTGGAAGTGCTCGGTCGTCGACGTGCCGTTCGGCGGCGGCAAGGGCGGCGTGATCTGCGATCCGCGCCAGCTGTCGAAGGGCGAGCTCGAGCGCATCACGCGCCGCTACACGACCGGCATCATGGACCTGCTCGGTCCTGACCGCGACGTGCCCGCTCCGGACGTCAACACCAACGAGCAGACCATGGCGTGGCTCATGGACACGTGGTCGATGCACGTGCGCCGCACCGAGCCGGCCATCGTCACGGGCAAGCCGCTGGCGCTCGGCGGCTCGAAGGGCCGCACGGAAGCGACCGGCCGCGGCGTGATGATCGTGACCCGCGAGGCGCTGAAGAAGCTCGGCCTGCGCCCGGAGAACGCGCGCGTGGTCGTGCAGGGCTCGGGCAACGTGGGCGGCATCGGCGCGATGCTGCTCGCGCGCGAGGGCATGAAGGTCGTGTCGATCAGCGACATCTACGGCGCGATCTACAACGAGAAGGGCCTCGACATCCCCGACGTGCTCGCCTATCTCAAGCAGAACAAGAAGCTCGAGGGCTATGCGAAGGCCCAGCACATCCCGAGCGCCGCGCAGCTCGAGCTCGACTGCGACGTGCTCGTGCCCGCCGCGACCGAGAACCAGCTCACCAGCAAGAACGCCGAGCGCATCAAGGCCAAGCTCGTCGTCGAGGGCGCGAACGGCCCGACGACCGTGCTCGCCGACCAGATCCTCGAGCGCCGCGGCGTGATGGTCGTGCCGGACATCCTGGCCAACGCGGGCGGCGTGACGGTCTCCTACTTCGAGTGGGTGCAGGACCGCGCCGGCTACTTCTGGACCGAGGAAGTCGTCAACTCGCGCCTCGAGCACGTGATGACCACGTCGTTCGCCGCCGTCGAGGAGACCGCGCGCAAGCACAACACGTCGCTGCGCATCGGCGCCTACATCCTCGCCGTCGGTCGCGTCGCGAACGTGTACCAGATGCGCGGCACCTACGCCTGATTCGGAGCCACCACACGATGAGCTCTCCGCAGGTCAGCTCGACCACGCCGCAGCTCGATGCGGAGAACCCGTTCGCCACGATGATGGCGAGCTTCGACGAGGCCGCTCAGCTGGCCTCGATCGCCCCGGGCGAGTACCGCATCCTGCGGCAGCCCGACCGGGAGCTCGCCGTCTCCGTGCCCGTCACGCTCGACGACGGCACGGTCGAGGTCCTCGAGGGCTGGCGTGTCCAGCACAACGCGGGACTCGGGCCCTACTTCGGGCCGCTGCGGCTCGACGGAAACCTCAAGCTCGACGACCTGCGCGCGCTCGCGGGCTGGATGACTTGGAAGTGCGCGTTGCTCGGCGTGCCGTTCGGCGGCGCGGCGGGCGGACTGCGCATCGACCGCGACAACGTGAGCGCGGCCTTGCTCGAGCGCGCCGTGCGCCGCTACATCGCGAACCTGCACGACGTGATCGGGCCGGACCGCGACGTGTTCACGCCCGAGAAGGCGCGCGACGAACGCGTCATGGCGTGGATCATGGACACGGTGTCGATGCACCAGCGCCATACGACGAACGCCGTGGTCGCGGGCAAGCCCGCGGTGCTCGGCGGCACGCGCCACGGCCACGACGCAACTGCGCAGGGCCTGCGCTTCGTCGCTTCGCGCGCGGCGGCACGCGCCCGGCTCGGTCACGAGCGCGGCGGGCCGTCGGTGATCATCCAAGGTGCGGGCATGGTCGGCGGCAACCTCGCGCGCATCCTGCAGGACTGCGACTGGCGCGTGGTCGGCATCTCGGACGTCACCGGTGGCGTGTTCAACGCGAATGGCATCGACATCCGCAAGCTGCTCGAAGCGCGCGGCCCCCAAGGGACGATCGCCGAGACGAAGGGCGACTTCGAGCACGTCAGCGATGAGGAGCTGCTGCTGCGGCCCTGCGACGTGCTCATCCCCTGCGCGGTCGCCAACGCGATCACGACGCGCAACGTCGATTCCGTGCAGGCCAAGATGGTGATCGAGGGCGCGCACAGCGCCGTGTCCGCGGTCGCCGACCGGCGCCTGCGCGAGCGCGGCGTCACCGTCGTGCCCGACATCCTCGCGCGCGGCGGCGACACGGTCGTCGCGTACTTCGAGTGGGTGCAGAACCGCATGGGCTACGCGTGGCTCGAGGGCGACGTGCTCAAGCGCATCGAGCGCTTCGTCGGCGATGCGTGGGAGCGCGTCGTAGCAGAGGAGGAGGCCCGCAAGGTCTCGCTGCGCACCGCTGCGCACATCGTCGCCGTGACGCGCGTCGCGGGCGCGGACCGCCTGCGCGGCCTGTACGCCTGAGGCCCGGACCCTCCACGGATCCAGCGCGGGGCCCGCCGAGGTGCGGGCCCCGCGCATTTTTTTCGTCCCCCTTCCGGGACCGGCCACGGGACGCGCTGACCTGCGCATCTGGGAGGCAGGATCGGCCACGGGGCGCCCGATAGAGTGCGGCACAAGGCGCCTCCATGACCTGGGAAAGCTGGTTCACGCTCGCCGTGCTCGCCGTGATGGTGATCGCGCTCGCGCGCAACATCGCCACCGACCTCGCGATGGTCGCCGTGGTCGGCGTGTTCATGACAGCCGGCCTCGTGTCGGACAAGTTCCCGAGCGCCAACAAGCTCGTCGCGGGACTCGGCAACGAGGCGCTGGTCACGGTGCTCGTGCTCTACGTCGTCGTCGCGGGCCTCTCGCGCACGGGAGCGATGAGCCTCGTCACGCGGCCCCTGCTCGGGCGACCGAAGAACGTCACGGCGGCCCAGCTGCGCCTGATGATCCCGTGCGCGAGCCTGTCGGCGTTCCTGAACAACACGCCGATCGTGGCGATGTTCCTGCCGGTCGTGAGCGACCTCTCCAAGCGCACCGGCATCGCGCCTTCGAAGCTCTTCATCCCGCTCTCGTACGCGACGATCCTCGGCGGCGTCTGCACGCTGATCGGCACTAGCACGAACATGGTCGTGTACGGCCTCGCGGTCGCCGAGATGGGCAGGCGCGACGTGTTCAACATGTTCGACCTCGCCTGGGTCGGCGTGCCGTGCGCGATCGTGGGCATCGCATTCCTCGTCATGACCGGGCGCTGGCTGCTCCCGGAGCGCAAGCCGTCGATCTCCGTGACGGGCGACCCGCGCGAGTACACAGTCGAGATGGAGGTCGAGCCGGGCAGCGGGCTCGTGGGCCAGACGATCGAGGCCGCCGGCCTGCGTGGCCTGCCGGGCATGTACCTCGCCGAGATCGAGCGCGAGGGACGCGTGCTGCCCGCCGTGTCGTCGAGCGAGGTGCTGCGCGCGAGCGACCGGCTCGTATTCGTCGGCATCGTCGACTCGGTGCTCGACCTGCAGAAGCTGCGCGGGCTGCGCCCCGCGACCAACCAGGTGTTCAAGCTCGATGCGCCGCGCTCCGAGCGCTGCATGATCGAGGCCGTGGTCTCGCCCCAGTGCCCGCTCGTCGGCCAGACGATCCGCGACGGCAAGTTCCGAGCGGTCTACAACGCGGCCGTGATCGCCGTGGCACGCCAAGGCGAGCGCCTGCGCCAGAAGATCGGCGACATCGAGCTCAAGGCTGGCGACACGCTGCTGCTCGAGGCGCACCCGACCTTCGCAGACCAGCAGCGCAACTCGCGCGACTTCTTCCTTGTCTCACGCCTCGAGGACTCGACGCCGCCGGGCCACGAGAAGGCCTGGCTCGCCATCGGCATCCTCGTCGCGATGATCGTCGTCGCGGGCTTCGAGTGGCTCTCCATGGTGCACGCGGGCCTGCTCGCGGCGGGCGCCATGCTCGTCACCGGCTGCTGCAACGCCTCCGCCGCGCGGCGCAGCATCGACTGGGAAGTGCTCATCACGATCGCGGCTGCGCTCGGCATCGGCGAGACCATGCGCTCGACCGGACTGGCGGCCGAGATCGCGAACGGCGCGGTCGGCGCGATTGGCGAGCACCCGCTCGCCGTGCTGGTCGGCGTGTACGCGGTGACAATGCTGCTGACGGAGATCCTGAGCAACAACGCGACCGCCGCGCTGATGTACCCCATCGCGATGGCCACCGCATCCAAGCTCGGCGTGGACTACCACCCGTTCCTGATCGCGATCATGTTCGCGGCGTCCTGCGGCTTCGCGACGCCTTTCGGCTACCAGACGAACCTCATGGTCTACGGCCCGGGCGGCTATCGCTTCTCGGACTTCCTGCGCGTCGGAGTGGCGCTCGACCTCGTCGTGATGGCCGTCGCGCTGGTCGCGATCCCGATCGCGTTCCCGCTCACTCCCGTGTAGCGCGGACGTCGAGCGCGAAGCGCGCGGCGACGAACAGCAGCACGCACACGAGCGCGATGCGAGCAACCTCGCCCCAGCCGGGCAGGTGCACGAGCCACGTGCCCGCGAGCGCTCCGAGGACCGCGAGCGCCGCCATTGGCGCCGTGCGCTCGAGCTGGATGCGGCCGTCGCGCACGCTGAGCCACACGCTCTGGCCGGAGTTGACGATGCTCATCGCGAGGCTGGCGGCGCGCGCCTCGAGGTAGCTCATGTCCGGCAGCATCAGGAACAGCAGCGGGATGACGAGGATCCCGCCGCCAATGCCGAGCAACGGCGCGATGAAGCCGCCGCCGAAGCCGATCAGGACCGTCATCCCGGTGCCCCAGATTCCGAGCTCCACTTCGCCAGGATTCTCGAGCGGTCCGCCCTGCCCGCGCAGCGTCGCCGTGCGCACGGCGGCCACGAGCAGCAGCACGACGAACATCAGCTTGAGCGTGCGCACCTCGACGCGCTTGCCCCACGCGTAGCCCAGCCGCGTACCGGGGATGCTGCCCACGAGCAGCAGCCCTACGACCGTCCAGTCGATCGCGCCGTCGCCGCGTGCGGCCTCGACCAGCGTCGCGACCAGCGTCATCGCGAACACGAGCACGAGCGAGTTGCTCACCGACTGCCGCAGCGGAATGCGCAGCAGGTAGTGCTGGATCGGCGTGGCGAACGTGCCGCCGCCGATGCCGCACACCGTGCCGAGGCACGAACCGAGCAGCCACAGGAGCCACGCCAGCGCCAGCCGCGCGCGGGTCGGCGGAGCGACTTCGCTCACGCGCTCCCGCTCCCCAGCCGCTGGGCGAGCCCCGTCGACGAGCGCGTCTTCGCGTCGCCGCAGATCGCGATCTCGATGCCGAGCTCGCGATCCACCGCTCGCTCCGGCACCGTCTCGACCGTGTAGTCGCTGCCCTTGGCGTGCACGTCGGGCCGCAGGGCGCGCAACGTCGCCTCCATGTCGCGCTCGGCGAACGCGAGCACGTAGTCCACGCAGCGCAGCGCGCCAACGACCTCGGCGCGCTCCTCGAGCGGCATCAGCGGCCGCGCCGGCCCCTTGAGCGCGCGCACGGACTCGTCCGTGTTGAGTGCGACGACGAGCACGTCACCACGCGCACGCGCGTCCTCGAGGTAGCGCACGTGCCCGACGTGCAGCAGATCGAAGCAACCATTCGCGAGCACGACGCGCGACCCAGGTCGCTGCGCGCGCAGCCGCGCCAGCTCGCGCGCGAGCTCCTCGCGCGGCCAGATCCGCGCCGCGCTCATGCCGAGCACACCGGGACCGGCGCCAGCGGCAGCGCGGCGCGGAGTTGCTCGGGCGTGCAGACCGCCGTGCCGTGTTCCATCACGACGACGCCGGAAGCAGCGTTCGCGAGCGCCATGGCGCGCGGACCATCGCAGCCGGCCGCGAGCGAGAGCGTGAACACGGCGGCAGCAGTGTCCCCGGCGCCCGTGACATCGGTGACGTTGCCCGAGCCCGAAGCCTCGACGACCACGCCGCGCGGCGGGCAGCCCTCGCCGAAGAGCGCCATGCCCTTGTTGCCGCGCGTGACCAGCAGCCAGCGCATCGGCACGCGCGTGAGCAGCTCGTGCGCGGCGTCCGCCACCGCCCGCAGCTCGTCGAGCTCTTCGACACCGCGACCCGTGAAGCGTGCGAGCTCGCCGATGTTCGGCGTCATCGCGCTGATCCCGGCAAAGCCCTCGGGCCCCGAGCGCGGATCGAGCACCACCGTCACGCCCTTGGAGGCAAGCGTCGCGCAGAGCATTCCGAGCTCCGCATCGACCGTGCCGTAGCCGTAGTCCGAGACGAGCAGCGCGTCCGTCGACGCCGCCATGGAGAGCAGCCGTTCGCGCACGCGCGCGCGCACCTCCGCGGGCGGCGGCACCGCGGGCTCGCGATCGACGCGCAGAACCTGTTGAAGGCTGCGGCGGGGCTCGGCCGCGACGATGCGCATCTTGGTCGGCGTGGTCCACGCGGGCACGCTCTCGAGCCCGAGACAGTCGATGCGCTGGCTGTCGAGCAGCTCGCCGAGCTCGCGGCCGCGCGCATCGCGCCCGATCGCGCCGTGCAGCCGCGTCGCGCAACCCAGCGCCCGCACGTTGCGCGCCACGTTCGCCGCCCCGCCCGCCTGCACGTGCTCGCTCGCGTAGCGCAGGACCATCACCGGCGCCTCACGCGACAGCGAGCGCGGCTCGGTCACGAGGTAGTGATCGGCGATCAGGTCGCCGACGACTCCCACCTGCAGGCGTGCGTAGTCCGGAATCGGCATGTCAGCACATCTCGCTCGCGGCGGCAGCGAGGGCGAGCTCGGCGAGGCGCTCGGGGACGGGCTTCGCGGCGGCGGTGTGCCACTCGATGCCGGCCTCTTCGGCGAGGTAGTAGTCGGAGCGCACGCCCATGAAGGCGTTGTACTTGATCGCGTAGTGGAGCTCGCCGGCCGCGACGGCGGCGGCGGAGAGCTCGGCGTCGAGCTTGCGCACGGAGGGCTTGAAGGCCTCCCACTCCTCGAGCCCCATCGCGAGCACGCGCTCGACGATGCCGCGGTAGCGCGCGCTCGCGGGCGCCTCGCGATAGCGGTCGAGGCGCGAGTTCACGAACCACGGCATGCAGGTCGCGAGCTTGTCGATGAAGAGGTTCTCTTCCGCACCGAAGTCCATGCACGAAGACTCGGTGAAGTCGGTGAGCTTGACCTCGCGCGCCGGATCGATGTAGCCGCCCTTGAGCGCGAGCGCGTAGCTCTCGGTGCCCGGGAACGGGAAGAACAGCGAGGTGCGGAAGCGGCCGATGCCGGACTTCGCGAGCACG